>JBGSYE010000045.1:0-13707 GCA_041751075.1 Chthoniobacteraceae bacterium | reverse complement strand
TCGCCGCGCTCACCACCGCGCGCGACGAAGCCATGGCCGCGCGCGCGGACCTCGAAAAGAAACTCGCGGAGACCGACCGAACCGCGACAGACCGCCAGACACACATCGAGAAACTCCAGGCCGATCTCGGGCGCGCGACTGCCGATCACGGCGAACGCCTCGCCCACATCCAGAAGCTCGATCGGGAGATCGCCCGCCGCACCGCCGAGCATCAGCAGGCCCTAGACGCGCAGACCGCCCAGCACGAGAAGGCGCTCGCCGCGTTGCGGGCCGAGACGGACGCCGCCCTCGCCGCGCTCGCCACCGAGCACAAAGCCGCACTTTCCGCGAAAACCTCCGTGGAGCAGAAGCTCGCGGAGACCGCCAAAACGGTCGCCGAGCGCCAGGCGGAGATCGAGCGCCTCCGCGGCGAGATCACCGCGGGACTGGATACGATCCGCGAGAAAGAAGAGCAGATCGCGCAACTCAACCAGCGCCTCGACGAACGCGCGGCGCAGATGAGGCAACTCGTGGCCGACATGACCCGGCGCTCCGATGAGGAGAAGCAGTCGTTCGCCGCCCAGCTTTCGGAGCACGAGTGCGCGCTCGTCTCGCTGCGCGCGGAAAAGGATGCCGCCGTCGCGTCGCTCAGCGCTGCCCGGGATCACGTCGTGGCCGCCAAGGTGGAAGTGGAAAAGCGGCTCGCCGAATCCGACCGCCTCTCGAACGAACGTCAGGCGCAGATCGAGAAACTCCAGGCCGAGATCGCCGGCGCCCAAGGCCAGATCAGCGCCAAGGAGAACGAAATCATGGGTCTCGGTGAAGAGCACCGCAAGGCCCTCGCCGCTCTCGCCGGGACCCACGAACAAGCCGTCGCGAAACTCGCCGCCGACCGGGAAGCTTCGCTCGCGGACCTCGCCCGCGCCCAGGACGCCGCCCTCGCCGCCCTCACTGCCGAGCGCGACGGCGAGCGGAAAGGCCGCGCCGAGACCGCGCAGCTTCTCAAGACCGCCGAGGTCACCGTTCGCGAAATGGGAGCCCGCCTTCAGGGATTCGAGGCCGACATCGCGGCCACCCGGACGGAGATCCAGAATCGCGAGAAGGAGATCGCGCGACTCGGGAGCAGCCATCACGAAGCGCTCCTCGCGCAGAATCACCGGCACCATCAAGCTCTCGCGGCCCTCGGCGCGATCCGCGACGCGCTCATCGGTGAACGCGATTCCGTCATCGACTCCAAATCGAAACTCGAAGCGCAGCTCGCCGAAGCCCGGCAACTGGACAGTGAGCGCCTCGCTCGGATCGAAGAGCTTGATGGCTTCGTCAATCACGCGCGAACGTTGGTCCGGCAGCGCGACGAGACGATCGCCCGGCTCACCGAAGAGCACGGCCAGGCGGTCGCCGCGCAGACGCAGCGGCACGAGCGCACCTTGCACGTCCTCACCACGGAGAAGGACGCCGCAATCGCCAATCTCGCCGCCGAGAAAGCTTCCCTGGTTTCCGAGCATGAAAGTCGCCTCACGAACATCGTCTCCCAGCACGAGCGGGCGCTGGAGCAAGCCGCTGCCGAGAAGGCCGGCGCACTCGCCGCGCTCCGCGCCGAGATGGATCGCGGCATCGCTACGATCGCCGCTGAGCGGGAAAAGATCCTCGAAGCCAAGGCGCAGGCAGACGCCCGGATCGGCGAACTCGTCACCGAGCGCGACGAGGCCCACAAGGACAGCGCCGCCGTCGCGCAACATCTCGCCGCAATCACCCTCGAAGCCGAGAAGCGGATCAACGAACTGCAAAGCGAATCCACCGCGCTGGTCGCCGCCAAACAAAAGGCGCAGGCCGAGCTCCTCGAAGCCGACCAGGCGCACAAAGCGCAGAGCGCCGTCTTTGCTCGTGAATTCAAATCCGTGATCGCGCAGCGGGACAAGGCCCTGGCCGAACTCAATGCCACACGGGTGAGCACCGCGGAAAAGGAGGCGCAACTCGCCGAAGAGCGCGCGGCGCTGCAGCAGCTCGAGCACGAGCTCACGCAGCAGCATGAGCGCGAGATGGCCCGCCTGAGCCGCGAGCGCGATTCCGTGATCCAGCAGCGCGACGCCCTGCGCTTGCGCTTCGAGCGAGTGGTCGAGGAACAGCGCGAACTCCTCAGCGACCTGCACACCGCCGTCCCCGGCGGCGCGAAAGCTCCGCCCGCCCGCGACAAGGTGGAGGAATCGAACGTCATCGACATTTCCGAGGCCGACATCCACCGCGCTCCCGAGGTGATGGTCGAGACCGGCAGCGGCCTGCGCATCCCGCAAGCCCGCCCCGTCCACATCCCGCCGCCAAACGTCCGCGTGCTCTGACCGACGTTGGCTTCGTCAACGATCTCCTGCGCTCTTTGCCTTACGCCCGCCCCAGCAGGTGCTCGATGACGAGCTGGTCGAGCGCCTGGTAGTTGCGCTCCGCGATGCACCGCTGCGCCGCCTTTGTGTCGAAGCTGCGCACTTTTTCCACGAGCCGCAGGAACGTGCGGCGGCTGTTCACCAGATGCTCCATCCAGTGCTCCTCCCTGGTGGTGCGGAAGGGATGCACGTCGAAGCACACGTATCCTCCGCGGCTCCCGTAGCCGTTCCGCTCCAGCGCGGCCACTTGGTCGAACGCGCTCCGCAGATTCGTGCAGCCGAAGGGCCGGTCCTGATCGTACTTCAGTCCATTCTGATCGTTGAGGTGCAGCGACCAGAGCTTGCCGAAGCCGCAGGCGAAATCGATCTCATCCGCGGGATCGAGCCCGGCGAGGATCGCGTGCGCGCTCTCGATCACGCAGCCAATGCGTCTCGGATCGCGCGTGAGCTGCGCCACAGCCAGCGCGTGACCGATGGTCGGCAGATACGAGTGATCCATCGGCTCGTTCGGCTTGGGCTCGATCGCGAGGCGGATCTTCTTGTCGTGCGCGAGCATCGCGTCAAAGGCCTCGGCGAGCAGCTCCAGCGAGCGCCGGCCATTCTTCGCCTCGCGGATGTAAGTGCCCTCGCGCGCGAGCCACAGCACGAGGATGTCCGTGCCGAGGATCTTCGCGATGTCGATCGACTGCTTCGAGCGCTCGATCGCGAATTTGCGGTGCTTCGGATCGTTGCTCGTATAGCCGCCGTCGATCGTCTGCGGCGCAAACCACAACCGCGGCGCGACCATCTCCACCGCGATCCCTTCGCCATTCAGCCGCTTCTTCAATTCCTTCGCCTCCTTCGCAATCTGCGGCCACGACTTGCCGTCGATCTCCGGCACCGCGTCGTCGTCGTGAAACATCATCGCGTCGAAGCCGTGCTTCTTGAGCTGCCCGAGCTTCCATGAAAAATCGCGATCCACGCGCGTCGGCGGGCCGTAGGGATCCTGGCCGGCACTGAGGTTCCAAGGGCCGAAGCAAAAGCGGTATTTGGTTTTCGAGGGCATGGGCGGGGATGTGGCGAGGGGTGGCTGAATGAACGCAGGGATGGACTTCGGGGGAGGGCTTGGTATCCGATGGCCGCGCCGTTCATCAATCAAACTCCGACTACCCACCATGTTTTCCCACGTCGTCATTCTCTGGACCAAACCCGAAATCCCCGATGCCGCCGAAAAGCTCCTCGCCGGCGCCGAGCAATACCTGCGGCCGATCTCCGGCGTGAAGAGCTTCCATGTCGGGCGCATGGTAAAAAGCCATCGCGACGTGGTGGACCAGAGCTACCAGGTCGCGCTGAATTTGCAGTTTGAGAACAAGGAGGCCGAGGCCGCCTACCAGGTGCATCCGCTGCACATCGAGTTCGTCGAGAAGGCGTTCAAGCCGAACTGCGCCCGCGCCGTGATTTACGACTTCGCGTAGAGCGCGCGCGGTTCATTGATGCATCGCCCCGCCGTCGATCGACGTACCTCCTCCCTTCACAGGGCACGGGCGATGTCGCGGGCGAGCCGGGCGAGGGCCTGGCCCATCGCCGCGGTCTGGCCGGAGCGGGAGGCCGGGGAGTCCGGCGAACCTGCGTTGTGGATCGGGACAGTGGTGGTGAAGGAGCGCGTCCGAGCGACGCGCCCGGCGACGGGCTGGAGTTTCCAGGTGCATTCGAGGACGAGGCGCCCGTCGGCATCCGGCTCGAAGCGGGACACGCGGATTTCGAGCAGTGTTTGGTATTCGAGCGTGATGAAGTTCTCGATAGGCTGGATGTTCAACGAGTTCGTCAGGCGAGCGAGGTTCCGCGCGGTGACGCGGGAGATGGCGGCGTCGAGCGGCTCGCCCCAGACATCGTAGGGGTTCATCTTGACCACGCCGTCACCGCTGCGAGTGACGAGTTGCTGCCGGTCCAGATAGCCGGGCAGGACCGGCCGGGCCACGGCGACGGTGGGGCGGGAGCCGGTGATCGTCCGGTCGGGGACCGCCGGCTCGAGCAGATGGTAAACCGCACTATCCTTCACGGGCTGCAGGATGCTGCAGGCGGCGAAAAGAAACGCAGGGATGAGGGCAAGGGTCGGGGTTTTCAATCGGGATTGGCTTTGCCGCGGAGGATCGAGGAAGGATTGCGTTTCAAGTCGTTGGATAAATCCTTGATGGCGCGGGATGCGCGCTCGGTCTCCGAGAGGACATTTTGCAGGCGCATCATGACGGGTGCGCGGGGATTGGAGAAGCGCGAGATTTCGGCGGCAGCTTCTTCGACCCGGGCTACTCCTGCATCGGTTTTGTCGATCACAGCGTTGAGGTCGCGGAGCAGCGGCTCGACGCCGGCATTCAGTTTGCCGGCGAGTTGGTCGATCTGGGTGAGCGCCGCGTTGAAGCTGTCCACGGCTTTGATGAGTTTGTCATCGCCGGTGATCTTGCGGACGTCCTGGGTGATGGCGGTGACGTTGTCGTTGATGGTTTTGACGTTGAGCTGTGCGATCTGCTCTTTGGCGCTGAGGAGCACATCGCGGAGTTCGGACATCACGCCATCGAGATCGAGGGCGTTGATTTTTTTCAATCCGTCGGCAACTCCAGAAATGAGTTCATCCATCTCGGTGCCGATGGTCGGGACCACCGGGTAAGGTGGCTCCTGGCGGGACTCGTAAACGAAGCCTGGCGTATCCGGCACGATGTCGAACTCGACGTAAAGCTGCCCGGTCAGTAGGCTCTGCTGTTTCATCCCGGCGCGGAGACCCTGGGCGACGGCCTTGGCGACGCCTTCGGAGGTGGAGAAATCGATGCCTCCCCCGGCTTCGGTGCGGATGAGGCGGAGATCCTTTTCCCCGAGTTCTACGACGACCGGGATGACCTTCCGGTTCTGCTCGCGATCGACCAGGACGTTGATGGACTTCACGCTGCCGATGCGGACGCCGCCGAAGCGCACGTCGGAGCCGACTTGCAGACCGTTGGCGCTCTTGTCGAAGTAGAGCTGGATACCGTGGGTGCTTTTGAAATAACGGCCCGCGCCAAAGAGCACGAGCGCGGCGGCCGCGATGAGCAGACCGATGAGCGTGAAGACGCCGATGAGGGTGGGGCTGACCTTCTTACTCATCGCGCTGGGCAGGACGTGGTCTCGTTTTCTTCCTCGCCGCGGCGGAGGAAGAGGCGGACGGCCGGGTTGGTGGAGTGTTCGCGCAATTCGATGGGATTTCCGACGGCGCCCTGGGTGCGGGTGGCGGTGTCGAGAAAGAGGGAGTTGTTTGCGATGGCGAAGATGCTCGCAAGTTCGTGGGTCACAATGACGATCGTGGAGCCGAGGCTGTCGCGGAGGCGGAGGATGAGGTCGTCGAGGCGGCGGGAGCTGAGGGGATCGAGGCCGGCCCCCGGTTCGTCGAGGAAAAAAATATCGGGATCGAGGGCCATGGATCGAGCAATGCCGGCGCGTTTGTTCATGCCGCCGCTGATTTGGGACGGGTAGTAGTCCTCGTAGCCGGACAGGCCGACGAGAGAAAGCTTGTAGGAGACGAGTTCGCGGACCGCTTGCGGCGAAAGGCCGGTGTATTCCTCCAGCGGCAGCGCGAGGTTTTCCGCGAGGGTGAGGGATGACCACAGCGCGCCGGATTGATACATGACTCCGAAGCGCCGGATGAATGCGCCGCGCTCGCCGGGATCGGTGGCGGTGAAGTCTTCGCCCTCGTAAAGGATGCTCCCCTGCGCGGGCTCCCGCAGGCCGATGAGGTGGCGCAACAGCGTGCTCTTTCCACAGCCGCTGCCGCCCATGATCACGAAGATATCTTTTTCCGCGATCTCGAAATTGAGATCCCGCATCACGACGAACGAGCCGTAGGCCATCGTCAAATTGCGAACGGCGATCTTTGCGGGAGCTTGGGACTGCGACATCGCGATCAAATATCGAGGACCGTGAAGAGGGCGGCGAACGCGGAGTCGATCACGACCACGGCCGTAATGGCGGAGACCACCGCGCGCGTGGTGGCTTCACCGACGCCGGCGGAGGATTTCGCGGCGTGCAGGCCCTGGAGGCAACCGCTCATGGCGATGGCGATTCCGAAGAAGACGCTTTTGAAAACGCCCAGCGAGGCGTTTGTCAGGCTCACGGCGCTGAGGGTTTCATTCCAGTAGAGGACCGGCGGAATGCCCGCCATCACGCCGACGAGCATGCCGCCCGCGATGCCCACGACATTCGCGTAGATGGTGAGGAGCGGCATCACCAGTGTCAGCGCCAGCATCCGCGGCAGCACGAGGAAATCGAAGGGGTCGAAGCCGAAGGTTTTGAGGGCGTCGATTTCCTCATTTGCCCTCATGCTGCCGAGATGCGCGGCAAAGGCGGCGCCGGTGCGCCCGCTCATGATGATCGCCGTCATGACGACGCCCATCTCCCGGACCATGGCGATGGCCACGAGATCCGCGACGTAAATCGTGGCGCCGAAACTGGCGAGCTGGACGTTGCCGACGAAGGCGAGAATCATCCCGATCAGGAAGCTGATGAGCGTCACGATCGGCAGCGCTTCCGGGCCGCATTCCTGGATGACGGTCGCAAAATCCCGGGCGCGGAAGCGAGCCTTGCCGGCGAAAAAGCGCCCGAGCGCGAGCACCGAGTGGCCGGTGAACTCCGCGATCGAACTCAGGCCGGCCCAAACTCGGATCGCGACTTTTCCCAGCTTCCGAATCTCGGAGGAGTGCTCGGGCTGGCGCCCGGCGTCGCTTTCCTCCGGCACCGCGAGCGCCAGCTCCAGCAGGCCCTGAAGATTGGGCGAAAGCCCAGCGAGCGAAGGCGTGGCGGCTCGACTGTCGGCCCCGCCATCGCCCGGGGAAGATTGGCCGGCGACTCTGCGGAGATGCGCCAGGATGAAGGCGGGAAGCGTGGAGTCGAAGTCGCCGAGGGTCTCCGTGGCATACCGCTCGGGAGCCTGGTCGGGCGGTTCACCGTCGATCTCGGGAGCTGGGCCGTCGTGTCGCCAGTCACCCGCCAGCTCCAGCACCACCCGGCCGCCATCGCGCTTCCACCGCGCAGAGGGAGGCGAGGTCTGGTTCACGGGCATGTGAGAAAAGGGCACACCATTGCGTTGCCAGCCATCATTCGGTCAGCGTGGTGACTTCGCAACCATTCGCGGGCCGGGTTGGCCTGGCGTGGAGAGCGGGTGGCCCCGGCAGGACACCTCGTTCCCACTTTGGGGGACTCAAGAATGAACGCGGGCGCCCCTATTTCCCGGCGCGGATGAATTCTTCCGGCGTCAGCGTGCCGTCGCCATCCGTGTCGAAGCTCGGGAAGCGGCGCCGGCCCTCGGCCTGGTCGGGAAACTTGTGGAGGTACTCTTCGAGAGTCATTTTGCCGTCGTGGTCGGTGTCCTTTTGCTGGAAGATGGCGACCCGGTCGGTGCCGGGTATTTGCGGAGTGGCCTGGGCGGCTTTGCGCGGCACCTCCTGTGGTGTTCCGGTCGCGGCGACTGCATCCCGCGTCGGACTCGGCGGCAGCGATTTCACCCAGGTGAGCGCTTTCGCAGTGAGCGCCTTCACGACATCGGGATGCGCGGTCGCGAGATCGTTCGCCTCTCCGATGTCCTTGGGGATGTCGTAAAGCTGCGCGTGGCTGCCGTCGTGGCTCACGAAGAGCTTCCACGCGCCCTCGCGGATCGCGAGCATCGGCGGCGTGTAGTCCTCGCCCTGCACGCGGAAGAGCCACTCCCAATGGAGCGGCCGCGTGCGCGGTCGCGACGCCCCGAGCCAGATGTCGCTCACGTCTTCGCCATCCGGCTGCACGTGCGCGGGCACGCGGACTCCCGCGAGCTTGCAGATCGTCGGGAGGAAATCCACCCCGCCCGTCACGCTCGTCTCATCCACGCGCCCCGCAGGCACATGGCCCGGCCAGCGCAGGAGGCCAAAGGTGCGGATGCCACCTTCGTACATGCTCCGCTTGCGCGCCCGCAGCGGGCCGACATTCCCCACGCCGGCGTTCGAGGCATTGCCGATACGGTAATCCTCCGCGCCATTGTCGCTCGAGTAGAAGACGATCGTATTCTCCGCGAGCTTCATCTGGTCGAGCGCGGCAAAGAGCCGGCCCATCTGCGTGTCGATATCGGTGAGCGACGCGCAGAAGACCTGCATCTGGCTCTTCAAGTCCTTGGCGTTTGCGAGATACCGCTGCATCCACGGGCCGAACGCCGGATCGTCCGCCTTCGGGGCGAGCGACTCGTATGCGGCGAGCTGCTCCGGCGTCGGCTTCAGCAGCGCGTGGGGAAGCAGCGTCCACACGTTCGCGTAGAAAGGCCGATCCTGGTTCGCCCGGATGAATTTGATGGTCTCGTCCACGATCAGCGCCGTGGATTTGGCGCGGAAGTACGGCTCCTTCGCCTCGTCGCCGAGTTGCTCGCCATTCGCGTTCACCGTCTTGGCGACATCGAAGCCATACTCCGTCGGCGCCGGCGCCCCGGGACCGCTGCCGAGGTGCCACTTTCCGAAATGCGCCGTCGCGTAGCCCGCGTCCTTCAGCAGCCCGGGCAGCGTCGCCGCCTTCGGATCGAGCCAGTCCGGCATCGAGCGCGCGGCATTCTGCTCCTGGGAGGAAAGGTGCCCGTGAATCCCATGCCGCGCCGGATAGTGTGAAGTCATGAAGGCCGCACGGCTCGGCGAGCACACCGTGGCCGCGACGTAAAACTGCCGGAGCCACGTCCCCTGGCTCGCGAAGCGATCCAGATTCGGCGTCTTCACATACGGATGTCCGGCGAAGCGCGCGTCGCCCCAGCCCTGATCGTCGGTGAGGATGAAGATGACATTGGGCCGCGTAGCGGAGAGCGTTTGGAGCGCAGGGAGAGCCAGGCAGGCGAGGGCGGTGAGGAGCGTCAGTTTCATGAGGGGGCGGTGAGTTACTGCTTTTTCTTCCGGCCTTTCGGCTGGGCGTTCGCAATTCCGAGGTGGCCCTCCGGCACGGCATCGCGCAGGAGTTCCCGCAGCTTCGCCTGCATCGCGGTCACGCGCCCGGGCTCCTGCGCGGCGAGATCTGTCTTCTCTCCGAGATCCGCTACCACGTTGTAGAGGGCGACGCCTGCGGGCATCGCCTTGCCGCCGGCCCTGGCTTTCGCCTGACCCTCCGGCACCGAATCGCCCGCGTCTTCGGAGGCATTCATGAGCAGCTTCCAGTCTCCCATCCGCACCGCGGCGCGCGTCGGTGTCTGCACGCTGAGGATCGCGTCGTGCGGCGACTTTGCACCCTCCGTCAGCATCGGCCACACGTCGCGCCCATCGAGTGGGAGCTTTTGTTCGAGCGAGCCGCCGCCGAGTTTCACCAGCGTCGGATACCAATCGACCGCGTGCATCGGCTCCTCGATCGTCACGCCCGCCGGGATGCGGCCCGGCCAGTTGGCAAAGGCGCACACCCGCACGCCGCCTTCGTAGATCGTTCCTTTGCCCGCGCGCAACGGCCCGTTGTCGTTCGAGAATTGCGTCGGCCCTCCGTTGTCGCTGGAGAAAACGATCAGCGTATTCTCGCGGAGACCGGTGCGCTCCAGCGTCGCGACGATCTGCCCGATCGCCGCATCCACCGCCGAGAGCATGCCCGCCATGATCTGTCGCTTGCCTTCCAAGTCCGCATACGGCTTCAGATAGCTCTCCGGCACTTGCAGCGGCGAATGCACTCCATTGAAGGGCACATAGAGAAACAGCGGCTTCGCTTTGGCTTTCCCCTCGATCAAGCGGCACGCCTCCCGCGCAATCAGATCCGTGGCGTAGCCTTCCTCCTTCAACTCCTTGCCGTCGCGATACCAGTCGTGCACGCCATCGCGGATATGGGTGAAATAATCGATCGCGCCGAAGTAGTGCCCGTATTGATGATCGAACCCGCGCGCCGTCGGAATGTAGGCCGGCTCGAACTCTCCGAGGTGCCACTTCCCCGTGATCGCCGTCTCGTAGCCTGCCTCCTTCAGCGCATCGGCTAGCGTCCGCTCCGCGAGTGGCAGACCCCACTTCGCACCCGGCCGCACGATCGTATAGACCCCCGTGCGCGTCGCGTAGCGGCCGGTCATGAGCGCGGCGCGCGTCGGCGAGCAGACCGGCTGTACATAGTGCGACTCGAGGATCGCCCCTGAGAGCGCGAGTTGGTCGATGTGCGGCGTGCGGATGTCCTTCCCTCCATTGAAGCCGACATCCGCATAGCCGAGATCGTCGATGAGGAAGAAGACGACATTCGGCCGATCCGCGGCGAGGAGCGATCGCGCGCAGAGGGTGGCGAACGCAAAGACGAGAGCGAGGAGGAGGCGCATGGCAGGGGGAGGGGATGGAGCGGTGAAAAGATGGTGAAGCTTGGCGCCGGCTCATTCGTCGTGAGCCGGATCGGGCCCGCGACTCGGAAAACGTCGTGGAATCCACGGCCGCCATATCAGCGGATAAACTCCCGTTCGTCCACACTGGGTAGTGGCTCAGTTTGCGGGGCGTGAGACGCCCAAAGTCGCGCTTACCTGAGGCCGCGCCGCACCCACACCCTTTCCCGCAAGCACCCTCCCGTGTGATTTTTGGGGGTCAGAAGTACGGCTCGGGCAGCGGGAAGGCGTCGCGGATGAGGTGGATCTCCGGCTCGTCGTCGCGCAGCCGCACCTCGACGACATCGAAGCGGTAATTGATCTCCGGGTGGTCGAGCAGCCGCAGCCAGGCCAGCGCACCGCGGGCGATGAGCTTCTGCTTGGCGAGGTCCACGGCTTCGATCGGCGCTCCGAAGTCCTCGCCGCGCCGCGTCTTCACCTCGACGAAGACGAGCGTGTCGCAGGTCCGGTCGCGGCAGACGAGATCGACTTCGCCGCCGCCGGGCGCGCGGAAGTTGCGGTAGAGAATCTTGAAACGCTCGCGGCGCAGATGGCGCTCCGCGAGACGCTCCCCCCGGCGTCCGAGTCGATGCCGCAGATCTTCAGGCCGGCTGCCGGAAAGCCGCCGCCACAGGTGCGAAAGAACGCCGATGAATCGCGCAAGGACCATGCGCGCGCAGCTTAGCAAGATGGAGCGGCGTGCCATAGCCTTTGTGCCGGGCAAATCCGTAGGAGGGATGGGCCGCGTCGAGGGCCAGCATGATCCGGTCGCGCGTCACTTTCGCCACCACGCTGGCCGCGGCGATGCTGAAGCTGAGCGCGTCGCCGCAGACGAGCGCCGTCTGCGGCAGGGGAAAAGGCTGCACCGGGAAGCCGTCGATGAGGACGTGATCGGGCGCCGTGGCGAGCGCTGCCACGGCGCGGCGCATGGCTTCGTGACTGGCCCGGAGGATATTCAGGCAGTCGATCTCGCCGGGCTCGACCACGGCCACCGCCCAGGCGATCCCGGCATGGCTGGTGAGTTCGCCGTAAATTCTCTCGCGGCGCATTTCCGTGAGTTGCTTGGAGTCGTTGAGCAGCGGGTGCGAGAAATCCGGCGGTAGAATCACGGCGGCCGCGACGACGGGTCCGGCGAGGGGGCCGCGCCCGGCTTCATCGACGCCGGCGATTTGCCGGAGCCCGCGAGCCCGCAATGCCTCCTCATGCACGAGGTCGCAGGGCATCGAGAAAGAGGGGGAGCGAAGCAGCCTCCGCTGCTTGACTAAGCCGTCGTCTTTTCGCGAACGGCCATCGCCTGCTTGCCTTTGCGGTTGCGCAGGTAGTTCAGCTTGGCCCGGCGGGCAGTGCCGGCGGTCTCCACTTCGACCTTGGCGATGCGCGGCGAGTGGACGGGGAAGACGCGCTCGACACCCTCGCCATAGCTGATGCGCCGCACCGTGAACGTGGAATTGAGCAGCGTGCCCTTCCGCCCGATCACGATGCCGGTGAAAATCTGGATGCGCTCTTTGATCTTCCCATCTTTTTCCACGCCTTCCCGCACGATCGTATGCACCCGCACGCTGTCCCCGACATTGAATTTCGTGACCTCTTTCTTCAGTTGTTCGGATTGGATTTTTTCGATGATTTTGGACATGACGGGTGGCGGTTGAAGGTGGGAAAAGGGGCGGGATTGATAGCAGCGGAAAGGGAAAGGGAAAGTGAAAACTGAATCGCGCGCCCGGCATTCCCACTTTCCAGCCGCCCTTTCCGCCTGCACCTTCCCCGCCCCATGGAATTCATCGACCTCCACAGTGACAGCTTCTTCATGAGAGAAGCGCTGCGCCAGGCCCGGCGCGCTTGGGAGCAGGAGGAGGTACCCGTCGGTGCGGTGATCGTCCACGAGGGCCAGATCATCGCGCGAGCCTGCAATCAGGTCGAGACGCTCAAGGACGCCACGGCGCACGCCGAGATGCTCGCCATCACCCAGGCTGAGAGCGTCATCGGCGACTGGCGGCTGCACGAGTGCGAGCTCTATGTGACCAAGGAGCCGTGCGCGATGTGCGCCGGCGCCCTCGTCCATGTGCGGATGCGGCGCGTGATCTTTGGCTGCCCCGCGCTGAAGGATGGCGCGGGTGGCAGCGTCCTGAATCTGCTCCAGCACCCGCAGCTCAATCACCGTTGCGAGATCACCCAGGGCGTGCGCCAGGAGGAATGCGCCGGGATCTTGCAGAGCTTCTTCCGCGAGCGCCGCGGCGGGAGGTGATCTCAAACCGCTTTCGAGATGAGGCTCATCGGCCCGGGATGAGTCATTGAGTGAGGAGTGAATGAGTTGAGCAATGCCCAATGACCTCATCCACGCGTTCAGGATCTTTCGGCATTGGACATGCCTTCCTCATTGGAAGCCAGGGCGCCCGCGATTCTCACTGGCGCGTGATTCTTTGCGGGCTAGAGTCCGCGCCCATCCCCTCCATCGCTCATGGACGAACCGACGCCTCCCTCCGCCCGACTCAAGCGACCCGCCATGCATCCGGCGATGGTCCGTGTGTTCCTCGGCATCGCGGCCCTCGCCATCTTCGCGGGGCTCTGCGTCGGTGGATTGCGGCTGTACAAGAAAGTGCGGCACTCGATGGTCCTGTCGCGCGCGCAGGAGTTCCTGGAAAAGAAGGATTACACCCAGGCGGCAATGTCGGCCCGGTGGGCGCTCGAGATGGCGCCGGGCAATGCCGAGGCCATGAATCTCCTGGCCCGCGCCGCCGAGGCCTCCGGCGCCCGGGACGTGGTCCAGCTCCAGCGCGCGGCGGCGGAATTGCAGCCCCAGTCGCCGGAGAGCTACCTCCGCTGGGCCGATAGCGCGCTGCGCATCCGGGATCTGGTGAATGCGCGGCTGGCGCTCGAGGGAATGCGCGGCGCCAAGCTCGAGAATGCCGCGTATTTCGACGCCCTCGCGCGCTTGGCGGACGCCTCGGGCCATCCCGAGCAAATCGAAGCGGCCATGGCCGAAGCCGTGCGGCTCGAGCCGGACAATCCGCTCTACCGGCTGCGCCTCGTCTCGATGCAGACCGGCTC
>JBGSYE010000044.1:0-2415 GCA_041751075.1 Chthoniobacteraceae bacterium | reverse complement strand
GTGATCGAGACGGACTTCAAGGAAGAGACCGAGACGGATCTTTTCGGCGAGCAGACGGTGCTGTGCGGCGGCTGCACCGCGCTGGTACAGGCGGGTTTCGAGGTGCTGGTCGAAGCCGGCTACTCGCCCGAGATGGCCTACTTCGAGTGCCTCCACGAGCTGAAGCTCATCGTCGATCTGATGAATGAAAAAGGCATCGCCGGGATGCGCTTCTCGATCTCCGAGACGGCGAAGTGGGGAGACGTGACCGTCGGCCCGAAGATCATCGACGCCAGCGTGAAGAAGCGGATGAAACAAGCGCTCACCGACATCCAGAAGGGCAAGTTCGCGAAGGACTGGGTGAAGGAATACGAAGGCGGCTACAAGAAGTACAACGCGCTGCTCAAGGCGGGTGAGAAGCATCAGATCGAGAAGACCGGCGAGAAGCTGCGCTCGATGATGCCCTGGATGCCGAAGCGTTCGATCAAGGGCGTGCAGGCAGCGTATTGATCGCCGCCGCTCCGGTGGTAGCCTGCCCCGATGAGCGCGCAGCTTTTGCCCAAACCCACCGTCGAAGAGTACCTGGCTCTCGAAGAGCAGAGCGAGGAGAGGCATGAGTACTTCAACGGAATCATAGAGGCGATCGCCGGCGCCAGCGACGCTCATGAGATCGTGGCGCTGAACTTCACTGCGCTGCTCCATGCTCATCTCCGCGGCAAACCCTGCCGCGTCTTCAAAGGTGACTTGAAGTTGCGCGTGCGATTCGAGGGTCACGATTGGTTTTACTACCCGGACGTGATGGTGGCCTGCGATCCGGCCGACAAGGCGCGCCTTTACCGGGAGCATCCGGTGCTGCTGGCCGAGGTGCTCTCCGACTACGAGCGGCGTGATCTCGTGGAGAAGTATCTCGCGTATCAGCGGATTCCTTCGCTGGAGGAGTACGTCGTCCTCAGCCAGGATCTCGCGGCGCCCGAGGTGCGCATCTTCCGCCGGTGTGACGAGTGGCGGCTGGGTGAAGTACATCGCGAGCTCTCGGCGCAATTCACTCTCCGCACCATGGGGCTGACTTTGCGGCTTGGCGATCTCTACGTGCCGTGAACCAGGACGCCGGGGTTTGGTGCGGACTCCTGGCACGGCGCTTTCTACCGTGGACAAGCGCCCGGCGTCTCTGCATTTACCTCGGGCATTGTCCCTCATGTTCGGCGACGCATACATCCGCTTGCGTGCGCAAGTCGGCACCGCGCTTTATTCGCTGGTCCGCCTCGCGCAGGACTGCGACGCCCCGGCGGAGACGGTGACGGAGCTGGAGGATTTGCGTGGGATGCTGCGGGAGCCGTTCCTCTTCGTCGCCCTCGGGGAAGCGGAGGCCGGGAAGTCGTCGCTGCTCAATGCGCTCTTCGGACGCGATTTCACCGACGCGCCGGCACGCACGGAAAAGATCACCGTCTATCGGCACGGCGCGGAATCGCGCGATGAGGAGTTTGCCTCCGGCGTCGTCGAGCGGCAGCGGCCGCATCTTTTCCTCCGCGATTTCACCGTCGTGGATACGCCGGCCATCGGGCTGCGCGCGGAGATCGTGGCGCCACTAGCGTCTTCGGTCGCCGCGGCGGATCTGCTGCTTTTTGTTTTCGCCGCGGCGCGTCCCGAGGCGGATCGCACTTGGACGCTGCTCTCGCGGCTGAATGCGATGCAGCTCCAGCGCGTCGTCTTCGTGGTCGATGCGAGCGACGGCACGGCGCTGGAGGAAGCCGCAAAAAATCTGCGCCAGATCATGCTCAAGCGGCTCCAGCACCCGCGCCCGATCTTTGCCGTGGATACCCGGCGGGCGCTGGCCGCGCGGATCGTCGGCGATCGCACGTCGCTCTCGGCCAGCGGCCTCGGGCGGCTCGAGGAGTACATCGACCGCGATGTCGCCGAAGGGCTCCCGCGCCGTGCGCCGCTCGATCTCGCACGGGTGCGCGCCCGGGAGATTCTGAAGGAAATCAGCGGCATCTCGCGCGATGCAGTGCAGTCCTCCGCGCGCGATGTGCGGCTGCTGCGCGGGATGCATCAGGTGATCGAGGAGCGAAAGGATCAGTCGTTGCGGCAGATGGGGGGCATCCTGTGGTCGCTCGCGCGGACCCTGGAGGAGGCGCAGGGACGCGGAGAGGAAATCTTCCGGCGGCACCTGACCCTCAGCGGGCTGCTGCGCGCGCTCGAGGGGTGGCGCGCCGATTTGCACACGAATGTGGAGGAGAAGCTGCGCGACACGGTGTGGGCGGAGATCGACACGGCGCTCCGGGAGATCGAGAAGGATCGCCGCGGTGCCTGGGAGGAACTCGAGACGCAACGCCGGCGGACGATGGTCGGGGGGCCGCAATCGCAGCCGCCGGACTTCGCCGATCTGCGCGAACGCCTGCGGGACGACTTCGACACGGTGCTCGCGCGGCACGCGCT
>JBGSYE010000043.1:0-2638 GCA_041751075.1 Chthoniobacteraceae bacterium | reverse complement strand
CCCACCCTCGGCACCCGGCCGGCCGAGGAATGGCACGAGCTCTGGCAAACGCGGGCCGGCCACTACGCGCCGCGCGCAGCCATCTCGCCTAACGATGCCGCCGAAACGCCCACGCCAGACCGCACGCCGGATTTTTTTGCGCAATTTTTTGTTCTCCTCCGGCGGCGCTGGCGCATCTTCCTGCGCGATCGCGGGCAGGTGTGGCTGCAGCTCGCGCTGCTCTTGGGCTTTCCGATGCTGGTCGTCATCTTTGCGCTCGGCGGGCTCCCGCAGATCCAGAGTCTGAGCGGGCTCGCGCAGGGCGACGTGGTCCAGCAGTTCCTCGACGAGGCCGCGCGCAAAGTGGACCTGATGCGCAATGGCAGCCTCGTCTCGGGGCTGGTGATGTTTCAGGTGATCCTCCTCGCGCTCATGGGATCAAACAACGCGGCGCGGGAGATCGCGGGTGAACGGCCGATCTTCGAAAAGGAAAAATTCGCCGGCGTGCGAGCCTCGGCGTATGTCGCGTCGAAGGCCGCCTTCCTCGGCCTGCTGGTGCTCGCGCAGTCGGTGTGGATGGCCGTCTTCGTGCAGTTGATCGTCCGCTTTCCCGGCAGCCTCGCGACTCAGATCGTGCTGCTGGCGCTGGTGAATGGCGCGCTCACGGCGGTCTGCCTCGCCATCTCCAGCATGATGAAAAGCGCAGAGCAGGCCTCGCTCGTTTCGATCTACCTCGTGGGCTTTCAACTTCCGATGAGCGGCGCGGTGCTCGCGCTGCCCGCGGCGCTGAGCTGGATCACGCAGCCCTTCATCGCGTCTTATTGGGGCTGGAGCGGATTCATCCAGACGTTGCGCGACACACGCTTCTACGAGGCGATCCTGAGCGTCACGCAGACGAAACTCGCCGCGGCGCCGCTCTGCGTCTGGGTGCTCGCCTGCCACGTCGCGCTCGGAATCCTGATCGCCTACCTGGGCTGCAAGAACTCGCGCTGGGAATGAGGGGAAATGGAGAATGACGAATGACGAGTGACGAATGAGACTGGCCGCCGCATCGCGCGTTGTGGATTCCCATTCGTCATTCGTCATTCATCATTCGTCATTCTCTCCCGGGTGGGTCGTGGCCGGTGCGGTCGTGCTCTATGTCGCGGCGATGCTTTTGAATCCAGCCCGGGCGAGCCTGCGCGATGGCTTCCGGGCGGTACGGCGCTACCGGATGCTGTGGCTGCCGCTCGGCGTTTGCAGCTTTTCCTACGCGCTCTTCGCTCTCGCGCAGCGGATCTACTTTCATCTCGTGCTCCCGGCAGCGGAGCGGCCCAGCTTCCGCTGGTGGGGCGTGGCGGGGCGCGATCCGGAGTTTCGGCTCACCGGTTCGCCGGAGTCGGCGTGGCATCTCGGACCCGGCACGCTCGCGGTCCATGCCCGCGAAGCCATGTTGCCGGCGCTCGAGAATGTCGCGGGCATCTTCAATAATCTCGTCTCCACCTTCCCGCTGGCCGCGGTGGCGGCAGTGCTGCTGCTGCTGAATCGCGGCGGACACCATGGGGTGTTGTGGCGCGCGCTGGGGCATCGTTTTGGCAAGGCCGCGCTGCCGGCGTATGCGGGCATCCTGGTCTGCGCGGTCGCGGCGATCTGCAAACCCTTCGTGTACGTCGTCGCACGGCACATGGACCCGATGCTCTGGTATCAGTGGTCGCCGGTAGTCGTGTGGCTCGCGTTTCTCTTCGAGTACCTGCTCGGCGTGTGCATCCAGATCTATCTCATCCTGCTCGCGTATTGCTGGGTGCGCGGGATCGCCTTCACGCATCGGCACCTGCTCGACTTTGCCATCCGGCGGTGCAGCGCGGTGATGAAGTGGGCGGCGGTGGTGATGCTCCTGAGCAGCGTCTTCATCGACCTGCCTTTGATCCTGAAAAACTTTCCGTCCTTCGCCGGCGTCTTCACGGACGACGGCGCGAAGGTGGACTTCCGGCTCGGCCTCGCGCGCTCGATCCTCACGGGGGTGCTGCTCGCGACCTCGACGATGCAGATCACGCTCACCTTTCACAGCGAATCGCTGCGCGAAGCATTGCGCGATCATCTCCGTTTCCTGCGCCGGCACTGGTGGCCGTACGCGTGGTTCCTCGCGCTCGCGGCGCTCCACTTCCATCTGCTCGAACTGCTGAATCGCACGATGCAGGCCGGATTCCGCGACGGCACCGCGCCCGGGATCGCGTGGCAGCTTTTCTTTCCATGGCTGGCCGCGATGGTCGCGGCGTGGCTGCTGGCGAGCTGGGTGTGTCTCTACCGGCGCTGCGATACCGGCCGGAAGACAAATGAAAACTGGATCGCTTTTTAAGGATGGGTCGAAACACTCGCTCCGCGTCCTCTCCGGATTCCCCCGTGATTTCCTCCACCCCAGCCGCACTCGAACTCCGCGATGTCTCGCATGGCGCGATCCTGCGCGGAGTGAGCGTGAGCTTCGCGGAAGACGGCCTGCATGTGCTCCGAACTGGGGCGGACGCCGGGAGCGAGTCGCTGCTGCGCTTGCTCGGCCTGCTTGAGCGACCGGAGCACGGCGAGGTGCTGCTGCGCGGCCGGCCCACGCGAGCGCTCGACGATGCGACCCGCGCGGAATTGCGGAGCCGGGAGTGCGGTTACGTCTTCGCCGCGCCCTTCCTGC
>JBGSYE010000042.1:0-24517 GCA_041751075.1 Chthoniobacteraceae bacterium | reverse complement strand
AAGGCAACATGCGGCGGGATTGTAGGCGCAAAATGCGGCTCGGCAAACAGGATGCGGCGAGGGAAGGGCCAAACTCCAAAGGACCAAATTCCAAGTAAGCTCCAAGATTCAAGGGCGGAAAATTTCAAGCAGCCCTTCCTTTTCTGACGCGTTTCGTGACCCGCGCGCTTCCTTGAAATTTCTCTGCCCTTGAACTTTGGAACCTCCTTGGAATTTGGTTTTTGAACCTTGGAATTTCCCCCTGTACTCGGTGCCTCATCCCATGCCACCCATCCCGCGCTTCCATGTCCTCGGCGTCTCCGTGAGCGCGATGGATCTGCGCATCGCCGTCGAGGCGATCCTCGAGTCCGCGCGTGAGCGGCGCAAAGGGTACATCTGCGTGACCGGCGTCCACGGCATCACCGAAGCGCAAGCTGATCCCGAGTTCCGCCGCATCTTGAACGAGTCCTTCCTCAACACGACTGACGGCATGCCGCTGGTCTGGCTCGGGCGGCATTATGTGAAGCCGGAAGTGCAGCGCGTGTATGGGCCGGATTTGATGTTCGCGATGTTCAATGCGACACGCGCACTGCCGTTCCGCCATTTCTTCTACGGCGGCGCGCCCGGAGTGGCGGAGGAATTGAAGGCAAAGCTGCAGGCGCGGTTCTCCGGCGTGCAGATCGCCGGCACTTTCACCCCGCCCTTTCGTCCGCTGAATCCCGACGAGGAAGCTGCACTCTCGGCGCAAGTGCGCGCGGCAAAGCCCGACCTCATGTGGATCGGCCTCGGCACGCCAAAGCAGGAGCGCTTCATGGCCGAATATCTCCCGCGGCTAGACGTGACCCTCATGGCCGGCGTCGGCGCGGCGTTCGACTTCCACTCGGGCCGGGTGAAGCAGGCGCCCGTGTGGATGCAACGCTCCGGCATGGAGTGGTTCCACCGCCTCTGCTCAGAGCCGCGCCGGCTCGGGCGCCGCTATCTGATCAATAACCCGCTCTTCCTCTGGCGCGTTGCGTTACAATTGGCGGGCATCCGCCAGTATCCGCTTGAAGGCCAGCCGCCCCTGTAGAGAGTGTCCGCTCCTTTCCGCAACCGTTCCCAATCCCTCTCATGAATCGCATCCTCGTCTGCGGCGCCGGTGGTTTCATCGGCGGCCATCTCATCGCCGATCTCCGCCGCCAGGGCGTGAAGAATCTACGCGCCGTGGACAAAAAGCCGCTCGGCGAATGGTATCAGCGCTTCGAGGACGTGGAGAATCTCTCGCTGAATCTCGAACATCTCGACGCGTGCGAGACGGCGGTGCAGGGCTGCGACACGGTGTACAATCTCGCGGCGGACATGGGCGGGATGGGCTTCATCGAGCTGAACAAGGCGCTGTGCATGATCACCGTGCTCATCAACACGCACCTGCTCCTCGCGGCGAAGAAGCATGGCGTGGCGCGCTACTTTTTCTCCTCCAGCGCCTGCGCTTACAATGGCGACAAGCAGACCGATCCGAACGTGACCGCGCTGAAGGAAGAGGATGCCTACCCGGCGATGCCCGAGGATGGCTACGGCTGGGAGAAGCTCTTCAGCGAACGCATGTGCCGGCACTTCCGCGAGGACTTCGGCGTGGAGACGCGCATCGCCCGCTACCACAATGTATATGGCCCGCACGGCACCTACGATGGTGGCCGCGAGAAAGCGCCGGCCGCGGTCTGCCGGAAAGTCATCGCCGCGAAGCTGAGCGGGAAACACGAGATCGAGATCTGGGGCAGCGGCAACCAGACGCGCAGCTTCATGTACATCGACGATTGCGTGAAGGGGACGCAGATGCTGCTCAACAGCGACTTCGTCGAGCCGATCAATATCGGCAGCAGCGAACTCGTCTCGATCAACCAGCTCGTCGATCTCGTCGAAGCCATCGCCGGGGTGAAGCTGAAGCGGGACTACAATCTCAACGCGCCGAAAGGCGTGAACGGCCGCAACTCCGACAACACGCTGGTCCAAAAAGTCTTCGGCTGGGAGCCGAGTACGAAGCTGCGCGACGGCATGGAGAAGACTTACCGCTGGATCCACGACGAGATGGTCGCGGGCGGCGACTCCGTGGTAAACCGGTCGTAGCGCCGGGCCAAAAGTCGCGAGGCCGGCAGCGGAGCCCCATGCCGACACCTGAGGTGGTGGGGCGCTGCTGCGGGTTCTTCGAAGGCTGGGGCGGACGTTGGCGGGGCTGCTGCGCGGTGCGGACGATCACCCTCGAAGAACCGATTTGAGCGGCCATGTCCTCGATCCGAACCCTCCTGGCCGATTAGCACGTCCGCTCGACAGCCCCCATTCCCTCGCGCAGATTCAGCACATGGACATCCCGCTCACTGCAGAGGTTCATCGCGAAGCCGATTGGTACGTCGCTTTTTGCCCGGAAGTGCCCGAGGCCAACGGACAGGGCAAGACTGAGCAGGAGTGTCTGCAGAGCTTGCGCGAGGCGATTCTACTGCTGATGGAGGATCGCCGGGAGGACGCCAGGAAGCGCCTGAACAAAGAGGCGTCCCTGCTGACACTGGCGTGAAGCGACGGGAGTTGGTGCGCCACCTTGAGGCGCATGGTTGTCCGTTCAAACGCGAGGGCGGTTCCCATACGATCTACTGGAATCCGCGCACAGGACGGCGCGAGCCGGTGCCGCGGCATTCTGAGATCCCGGATTTGCTCGCACGGAAGATTTGTCGATCGCTCGGGATTCCCGACCCGAACTGATCAATCCTAGCCCTTCCTGAGCTTCGCCTTCTCCTTGTCGTATTCGTAGAAGGGTTCGCGGAAGAGATACAGGAGCCAGTGGGCAAAGCCGGCGAGCGGCGAGTGGTAGCCGAGCCAGGCGAGGAAGGCGTTGTTGAAGCAGATGAGGCCCGGGTAGTCGGTCCACTTGCGCACGAGGTAAAAGGGCACCTTCTGGAACTTCGCCGGATCATCGTTGAGCTGGATCGCGGAGTAATCCGTCCACCAGCCGCGCGACTGGAAGTGCCGCAGGTAAGCCACGCGCGCTTCGTCGATCTGCATGATGCGGCAGCAGACACGGTCCGCGGCGACGAGGTCGTTCGAGCCGAGGACGAAGTGGAAGTCGATGACGTCTCCTAGCATCGGGCCGGTGCGATTGAGGCCATACCGTCCATCGATGAGCGAGTAGGCGCGTGGGAGACGGCGATTGAACTCGTACATCACCTCCGCGAAATACGGGTGCAGTTTGAGCCGCTCGTTCGGCTCCAGGATGCAGCCCCACTGGTTCTTGATCGACATCGAGACCAGCGTGTTCATGTGGATCTTGGGCACCGGCAGCGTGATGAAGGCGTCGATCTCGCGAAGCAGCAGCTTTGGAAAAGGGACGCGCAGCTTCCGCCATCCGGCCTTCATCTCGACCCACTCCGGTTCGGTGAAGCTGAGGTTCACGACTTCCGCGCCGCACTCCTTGGCGAGTTCGTAGATGCCCATGCCCTTGAAGACCTCGTCCATCGAGAAGCGATTGTAACCGCCGCTGTCCGCCTCGCCGATCACCACGCGGTAGCCGCGGCCGATGAGGCACGTGGTCGCCGCGCGCAGGCAATCCATCGACGTCATCACGCCAGGGCGGAATTCGGGAAAGGTGAGATTCGGCTTGAGAAAGACGCGACCGCCGGCCGGCACGTCGGCGAAAAATCCGATCCCCGCGAACGTCGCCTCGACCGCGCTGGCATAGCCCGCCGCGAGGCTCTGGAGATGGACGACGGGCGCTGGGTTCATTTCGCGGTCAGACACTCGTCATAAACGCGCGCGATCTTTGCGACCATCGCCTGGAGCGTGAAGCGCTCGATGATCCGGCTGCGGCCCGCCGCGCCAAAGCGCTGGCGCAGCGCCGGGTCTTTCACGAGCCGCTCGAGCTTATCGGCGAGCGCGACGGGATCGGCGGGCGGCACGAGGAAGCCCGTCACCCCATCTGCGACCTGCTCGATCGAGCCGCCGACATTCGTCGCCACGACCGGCATGCTCATGCACATCGCCTCCATGACCACGCCGCCGAAGGGCTCGGGTTGCGCCGAGGGCAGCACCGCGATGTCCATGGTCGCGTAAGCCGGGCGCGGATCAGGCAGTTCGCCGGTGAAAATCACCTCGCGCTCGACGCCCGACTCCCGGGCGATCTCGCGCATCCGATCGAGGTGCGATTCATTGCCAGGAAAGGGCGCGCCGACCACGAGCACGTTCACCGGCGCGCCGCGCTGCTTGAGCAAGCCGGCGGCGCGAATCAGAAATTCCTGGCCTTTGCGCACCAGCTTGAGGCGACCGACGCAGCCGACGATCGGACTGCCGTTGAGTTGATACTTCTGGCGAAACTCGGCGACCGCTCCAGCGTCGGGCGCGGGGAATTCCTCGAGCTCGAATCCGTCATGCACCACCGTGACCCCAGCGGCGCGGGGGAACTGCTCCGCCACCGGCGTCGAGACCGCGAGGATGCGCCGGGAGAAGAGCCGGATGTAGGCGGCATACAGCGGCCACCACGACTTGAACTCCTGAAAGTAATCGCGGATGTGCCACACATTCGGCACCCCGGCGAGCCACGCTGCCGGGCCGGGCGATAGCATCACGCCGGTGTTCGTATGTACGAGATCGATGCGCTCGCGGCGGATCAGCCCCCGGAGCCGCAGGATCGACAGCGGAATGCCGAGCAGGAATGGCAGCAGGCGCCACGAGTGGAAGACATCGCGGGTGATCGCACTCAAATGCGGGAAGACAATGCACTCCACCCCGGCGTCCGCCAGCGAAGCTTCGAGCGGACCGTGCTCGGGGATCAGCACCAGCGGCTCAAACTTCGTGACATCCAGATTCCGCACGAGCCGCACGAGGCACCGGCTGGCCCCGTACACATCTGCGCTGTTATTGACGAACAGGATTCGGGTCCGCGAATGCCTCGCGCGGTTTTCATACTGTTCGCAAAGTGTCTTGGCCATTGCTTTGAGCGTGAATCGCTCCGCGACCCGCCGGTGGCCGGACTCTCCGAAGCGCTCACGCATTCCCCCATCGCCCAGGAGCTGCTCGATGCGACTCGCGAGCGCCTCGGGATCGCCCGGCGGGACCAGCCATCCAGTCTCGCCATCCACGACCTGCTCGGCCGAGCCACCGATCGCCGTGGCGATCACGGGCCGGCGCATGCACATCGCCTCCATGACGACTCCACCAAAGGGCTCCGCCAGCCCCGAAGGCAGGACGAACACATCCATCGCGGCGTAGGCTGGGCGCGGATCGGCGAGTTCGCCCGTGAAAATCACATCCTCGGCCAGCCCGCGAGCGCTCACCAATTCCCGCAGGGTGGAGAGATGAGCTTCATTGCCCGGGTAGGTGCCGCCGACGATCAGGTACTTGGCGCGCACGCCGCGCTGCTGGAGTTGCGCCGCCGCCTCGATCAGCACTTCCTGACCTTTGCGCCGGAGCTTGATGCGGCCCACGCAGCCGACGACAAGTGCGTCGCCCAACCCGTACTTGGCCCGCACCGCGGCCCCCGCGCCCGGGTCGTCGAGCCGGAATTCCTCGAGATCGAATCCATTGTGCAGCACGCGGACTTTGGTCCGATCGCGGAACTGCGCGGCGATGGCCTCCGAGACTGCGAACAGCCGATCCGCAAAGAAGCGCAGCCAGCATTCATACACCGGCCAGAACCAGCGGAACTCCGCGAAGGAATCGCGGATGTGCTGGACGTGCGGCACATTCGCCAGCCGCGCCGCGAGTCCCGAGGAGAGGATCACGCCGGTATTCGTGTGGACGAGATCGATCCGCTCCCGATGGATGAGACTGGCGAGGCGGATCGCCGACACGGGGATATTCAGTAGGAAAATGGGCAGTCGCCACGAGTGAAAGACGTGCCGGGTGACGACGCTGAGCTGCGGAAAGACGATCACCTCGACTTCGATCGAACGCAGCCAGGCCACCATTTCGCCATCAGCCGGCAGCAGCACCACGGCCTCGAAGCGCACGCGATCCAGCGTGCGGAGGAGCCGCACGAGCGAGCGGCTCGCGCCGTAGATGTCGGCGCTGTTGTGAACGAAAAGGATCCGCATCGCGGAAGGAGGATAAGGCATGCTACGGCGCAGTTATTCTAGTTCGCGGAACGGTGGACGGCTGGTGGAGATCGCACAAAATCGGAGAGGGGTTCGCATATATCTGTTTCTATGGAACAGGCCAGCGCCACGATCCGTGCTGAGACGCGCCGCTTTTTCTGCGGATGACGAGGCGCAGTGAAGGGTTACAGTCCTCGCCATGGCTCCCGCCTCTCCCCATTCCCAATCGACTGCACGCCTTGCTCCGTTCGCCGCGATCCTCGCCTTCACATTCATCGCAGGAGCGCAGGGCGCCGGCGCGGCGGAGAAGATTTCCTTCAATCGCGACATCCGGCCGATCCTTTCGGACAAATGTTTCCACTGCCACGGGCCAGACTCGAAGACACGCGAAGCAGACTTGCGCTTGGACACGCGCGAGGGCCTCTTCAGCGAGATCGACGAGATCTTCCCCGTGGTGCCCGGTCGCCCGGAGAAAAGTGAACTGCTGATCCGCGTCCGCTCCAAGGACAGGGACGAGGTGATGCCGCCGCCGAAGGCACACAAGGTCGTGAAGCCCGAGGAGATCGCGCTGCTGGAGGAGTGGATCAAGCAAGGCGCGGAGTTTCAGGGCCACTGGTCCTTTGTCGCGCCAGTGAAACCGCCGGTGCCGGCGGTGGAAAATGTGGGAGCGATCGATGCCTTCATCCGCGCCGGGCTCGCACCGAAGGGTCTCGCTCCGTCGCGTGACGCGTCGAGGGAAGTGCTCATCCGCCGTGTCACTTTCGATCTCACCGGCCTGCCGCCGACCCTCGCGGAAGTCGATGCCTTCCTCGCCGACACCACGCCCGATGCTTACGTGAAAGTGGTCGCGCGCCTGCTCGCGTCGCCGCACTACGGCGAGCACATGGCGCGGCACTGGCTCGATGTCGCGCGCTACGGCGACACCCACGGCCTGCATCTCGACAACGAGCGCTCTATGTGGCCCTACCGCGATTGGGTGGTGGAGGCCTTCAACGAGAACCTGCCATTCGACAAATTCACCGAATGGCAGATCGCCGGCGATCTCCTGCCAAAGCCGACGCCCGACCAGCTCATCGCCTCGGGCTTCAACCGCTGCAACGTCACCACCAGCGAAGGCGGCTCCATCAATGAAGAACTGCTCGTGCGCTACGCGATCGACCGCACCACGGTGATGGCGGAGACCTTCCTCGGCCTCACCGCAGGCTGCGCGGTCTGTCACGACCACAAGTTCGATCCCGTCTCGCAGAAGGAATTTTACGAGCTTTACGCCTTCTTCAACAGCGCCGCCGATCCCGCGATGGATGGAAACATTCTCCTCACGCCACCGATCTACACGCTCACGACGCCCGCGCAGCAGAAGCAACTCGACGAATTCGACGCGAAGACTGCCGAGGTTGAGAAGCGCCTCAGCGCGGCGCTCGGGAAGATCGACTACACCGATCCGGCCACGCTCACGCCACCGCCGGAGAAGACGACGAAGGAGACGATCTGGTTCGACGACGAGCTGCCGGCGAAGGCCACGGCGAAGTCGAATACCGGCAATCATCCGCTCTGGTGGGTGAGCGCGGACGAAGGCCAGGTCGCGAGCGGCCAGCGCGCGCTGAAGCGCATGGATGCGGGCGTCGCACAGGACTACTTCACCGGCATCACGCCGCCGATCGTGCCGCCTGCTGCCGGCAGGTTGTTCGTCCACGCGTGGCTCGATCCCGCGGATCCGCCGCAGACGATCATGGTGCAATTCCACACCGACAAGTGGTCGCACCGCGCGGCGTGGGGTGACATCGACAGGATCGGCTTTGGCACCAAAGGGTCGCCGGCGCGCCTGCACAAAGGCAAACTCCCGAAGCTCGGCGAATGGGTGCGGCTCGAGGTGAACCTGAGCGAATTCAAGCTCCCGGCAGGCACGAAGTTCAGCGGGTTCGCCTTCACCCAATTCGGCGGGACGGTCTTTTGGGACAAGCTCGGCATCAGCTATGTGGACGATCCGGTGAATGACGTGCGGCAATCTTTTACGGCTTGGGAGAAGGCGAACCAGGGCAAGGTGCTGAAAGACGCCCCCAAAGACATTCAGAACATCGTCCGCTCCGTGAAACCCGCCGAGCGGAAGCCGGAGCAGAGCGCCCGGATCCGCGAGTACTATCTCACCGCCGTGCATGGCGAAATCTCGCGAACACTCGCGCCGATGACGAAGGAAATCGCCGGGCTGAAAACGAAGCGGGAGGAATTCGTGAAGACGATCCCAGCGACGCTGGTCATGGCCGATCTGCCCGAGCCGCGAACGGCGACTATTCTGACGCGCGGCCAATACGACCAGCCAAAGGAGGCTGTGCAGCCCGGTACGCCGAAATTCCTGCCCGCCCTCGCCGTGCCGGAGGAGCGGCGCCCGACGCGACGCGATCTCGTCCAATGGCTGATCGCGCCCGAACATCCACTCATGGCGCGGGTGACGGTGAACCGCTTCTGGCAGCAATTCTTCGGCACCGGAATCGTGAAGACCTCCGGCGATTTCGGCTCGCAAGGTGAACCGCCGACGCGTCCCGAGCTGCTCGACTGGCTCGCCGTCACCTTCCGCGAATCGGGGTGGGACGTGAAGCGGCTCATCCGAGACATCGTCACCTCCGCGACCTACCGGCAGGACTCGAAAGCCACGCCGAAGCATCTCGAAAAAGATCCCGACAACCGCTCCCTCGCCCGCGGCCCGCGGCTCCGACTCGACGCCGAGTGCCTCCGCGACAATGCCCTAGCCGTGAGCGGTCTGCTCGTGCCGACGCTTGGAGGCAAAGGCGTGAAGCCTTATCAGCCGGAGAATATCTGGGAGCCGGTCGGTTTCGGCGGGAGCAACACCCGCGAATACAAACAGGACCACGGCGACTCGCTCTACCGCCGCAGCCTCTACACTTTCCTCAAGCGCACCGCGCCACCGCCTTTCATGACGACCTTCGATGCCCCGTCGCGCGAGCAGAGCTGCGCCCGCCGCGAACGCAGCAACACGCCGCTGCAAGCACTGCAACTCATGAATGACGTGCAGCACTTTGAAGCCGCGCGCCTCCTCGCCGAACGGATGATGAAAGAAGGCGGCCCGCAGACCGGTGCCCGTCTCGCCTGGGCCTTCCGCCTCGCCACTTCGCGCCCGCCCGCCGCGGATGAACTCGAAATCCTGCAAGCCGCCTACGCCGGACAACTCGAACGCTACGAAGCCAACCCCAGCGCCGCCCTGAAAGTCATCTCCGCCGGTGAATCCAAGCGCGACGAAAACCTCGACCCCGAGGAACTCGCGGCCTGCACCCTTGTAGCGAATCTCATCCTTAACCTCGACGAAGTCGTGACCAAAAACTGACGCCATGACCCCACTCCACGAATTCGCCACCTTCCAAACGCGCCGCTCTTTCCTCCAAGGCTGCGGCATCGCGGCCGGAAGCATCGCGCTCAACCATCTACTCGGCCGGGAAGCCGCCGCCTCGATTTCCGCGGGGAAAAAATACGGCTCGAAAGTGCATCCCGCACTGCCGGAGATGCCGCATTTTCCCGCGAAGGCCAAGCGCCTGATCTACCTGCACATGAACGGCGCGCCGTCGCAGCTCGATCTCTTCGATTACAAGCCGGGGCTCGCAGAGCAGTTCGACAAGGATCTCCCCGACTCGATCCGCAAAGGGCAGCGCATCACCACGATGACGAGTGGCCAGGCGCGCCTGCCGGTCGCGCCGTCGATCTTCAAATTCGCGCAGCACGGAAAGAGCGGCATGTGGGTGAGCGAACTGCTCCCGCACACCGCGCAGATCGTGGATGAAATTTCCCTCATCAAGACCGTCCACACGAATGCGATCAATCACGACCCAGCCTGCACCTTCGTGATGACCGGGAGCGAAATCCCCGGCAAGGCCAGCCTCGGCTCATGGCTGAGCTACGGCCTCGGCAGTGAAAATGAAGACCTGCCATCCTTCGTCGTGCTCACGCCGAATTGGTCGTCGAAAGGGAACGCACAAGCGCTCTTCACGCGCATGTGGAGCAGTGGCTTCCTTTCCTCAAAGCACACCGGCGTCGCGCTGCGCAGCAAGGGCGACCCGGTGCTCTTCATCCAGAATCCTGAGGGCGTGGATCGCGACGCGCGGCGCGACATGCTCGACGCGCTCGGCCAGCTCAATGCGAAGACCTTCCAGCGCTTCGGCGATCCCGAGACGCAGACGCGCATCGCGCAATACGAGATGGCCTTCCGCATGCAGACTTCGGTCCCGGACCTCACCGACTTCTCCAAGGAACCGAAAGAGATCCTCGAAATGTACGGCCCCGATGTCACCAAGCCCGGCACCTTCGCCGCGAGCTGCCTGCTCGCGCGCCGCCTCGCCGAACGCAATGTGCGCGCAGTGCAAATCCTCCATCGCGGCTGGGATCAGCACAATAATCTGCCCGCCGAAATCAAGGCGCAGTGCGGCGATGTGGATCAGGCGTGCGCCGCGCTCATCAAGGATCTCAAAGCGCGCGGCCTGCTCGAAGACACGCTCGTCGTCTGGGGCGGTGAATTCGGCCGCACCGTGTACAGCCAGGGCACACTCACCGCGACGAATTACGGCCGCGACCATCATCCGAAGAACTACTGCATGTGGATGGCAGGCGGCGGCATCAAGGGCGGCATCGTTCACGGCGAAACGGACGACTTCTCCTACAACCCCGTGCAAGACCCCGTGCATCTCAACGAACTCAACGCCACGATCCTCAATCGCATGGGCGTGGATAATCAGAAGTTCACCTTCCGCTTCCAGGGCCTCGACCAGCGCCTCACCGGCGTCGAGGAGGTCCACCCGGTGAAGGCGCTCCTCGCGTGACGACCACCGCGTATCGCTACGGACGATTCGCCGGAAGGCTCGTCGGCATCAGTGCAGTGGCGACGGTCCGCTGTCGCAGGCGGTGATCGAGGGCGCGCTCAAAGCTCACGAGCCGGCGGAGCAAGGCGTTGTACTGGCCGTAGGCATCGTCGCCGTGCATCCGGACCAGCAAACGGTAGAGCCGCAATTCTGCATCCAGTTCGCGCCCGACCGGCCCTCCACAACCAATCGTGCGCAGACGTGGCGCGGCGATTTCCATGAGCAGCGCCGCGACGCTTTCCCGGCCCGCCGCGCGGTCCTCCAGCCCGGCATGCGCAAACTCTTCGCCGGGCAAACCGGAGAACAGGGACTCAGTCGAGGTGTTCACGGCTCGCAACGCTCCTGCACCCGCCTGCGAAAGGCGATGGCATCGATCGCCGGATAGCGGATCAATCGCGGCTCGATCGCCTCGAAAAGCGCGAATAGCCGCGCCTTCTCCACGAGCCCAATTCCGATCATCTGCGCCACGTCAAATCGATCGCGCTCGTGGTCGCGTTCGATCTTCGCCAGAGCCTGCGCGTAGAAGTCGTAGTGGTGGAAATCGATCGGGCCGTGCCGCGCGATGAATGGGCTGCGCGCCTGCCAGTCGGGCAGCGGCGGGATGAAATCGTCCGGCGCAGCCAGCTCGATATTCATCTCCAGCTCATCCTTCAGTCGTGGCAGCGCATCGAAGATGCCGATCGGCTCCGGCTCCAGCTTCATATCGACATCCACCGTCAAGTCGCGCCAGCCAAGCAGGATCGCCGTCGCGCCTCCGGTCAGGTAAATTCGTCCCGGCTCGCGAGCGGCCTCCCCGAGCGCCACCATCAGACGCTCGAGTCGCAGGCGATTGGTTTCGTGGCGCATCGCTGCGGAATGTCCGGCAAACTCAAGAAAAGGCGATGCCGAAAGTCAGTGCATCCGGTCGGGCCAACACCGCCGCCGCTCCTGGGGGTGGAAATATGCGTCTTGCGCGGATGCACAGCTGTCCTCCCCTTTCTGCGAAGCGAGGCCGCCGCACTGCAAACACTTCCCAAGAAGCACGCGCTTCGCGGGGCGGCGCGCCCGGTCCGAAACCATTCCCCTTCCAACCCGCGCAATGCAATGGCTCCCACCTGGCGTCCGTGAAGAACCTCGCACTTCCTCCGCACGCGATTGGTCAGGGGGCGCGGCTGCGATCTCATTCCACAGCGCACGGGCGGCTTCGGTCTTCCCCTCCGCTATGCGCAGCAGAGCAATCTGTTCCTTGATTTGGAGCCTCGGCGCAGAGCAATCGGACGTCGAGAGCTGGAGTGCCTGCTCGAAGAGGGGTGCGACTCGCGCCGCGTCCGCTCTGGAGAAGAGCAGGTGGCCGTAAAGGTACGCCTCCCGCCAATGCTGCACTCGCTGCCGGTTGTCAGCCGCCGCGCGGCGCCCGCGCGCGACATTGCCGGCAGCCGGATTGAGCACGGCACCCTCATACCCATCGGGCTCAAATGTCAGTCTCGTCCATTGAACCCGGGTTCGCATGCTCGCGAGGAGGTCTGGAGCGCTCGTGCCGCGCTCCCGTGCCAGCGTGTTCATGGCCGCCTCGACGGCAGCTTCCTGCGAAGTCCGCTTCGGTTCCAGCGGCAGATCAAAAACCAACCCGATCAATCGATCGAACAACTGTTCCTGAACACGGATTTGCGCCATGCGCCACCACACCAGCGAGCCGGCGACCGTGAGGAGCGCCACACACCCCAGGATTTTGCCGCCGGAGAATCCGAATCGATTTCCTGATGCGCGGCTCGATTTCGACATCGCGATTTTCGATCTTCGACCGCAGAGCCGCAGCATGACGCTCGACTACGCGAGAGCGCCCGGCGTTTCAAACTTCGCTTCCAGCATCTCGCGCAGGCGGGCGCGAATCGCTTCGTCGGGCAGTCGCTCGAAAACGTCTTCGAGAAAACCCTGCACGATGAGGCGCTGGGCGGAGGCCTTGGAGATGCCGCGGGAGAGGAGGTAGAAGAGTTCCTCCATCTCGATCTGGCCGCTGGTGGCGCCGTGGGTACAGCGCACGTCGTCAGCTTCGATCTCGAGGCCGGGGGCGCTGTTCGCTTCGGCTTCGTCGCTGAGGAGGAGGTTGCGGACTTTCTGAAAGGCGTCGGTCTTGTGCGCGCCGGGATCGACCCGGATGAGGCCGGAGAAGATCGTGCGCGACTGATCGTCGAGAGAGTTCTTGTAAAGCAGATCGCTCGCGGTGTTTGGCGCTTCGTGAATCTGGAAGGTGCGCTGATCGAATTCCTGCGAATCCTGCGCGACGGTGACGGCGAGCATGTCGCTGCGTCCGCCGGGGTCGCGCAGATGGCTCACGCTCTCGCTGCGCGCGTAGCTGCCGCCGAGGTTCAGCGTCAGAGCCTTGGCGGAGGCGTCGCGGCCGACGACCGTGGCATTCATCTGGAAGGCGAGCGTGTGCGGATTCCAATCCTGCACGCAGATGTAGGTCACATTCGCTCCGCGACCGAGCCACAGGTCATTGACGCCGCAGGCGAGTCCCGACGCGTCGGCGTCGGCGCTGTGGAAGTAGTCGATGACGGTCACCTTTGCCATATCGTCGGCGACCATGAGCGTGTGCGGAAAGCACGAGCCGCCTGCTCCGTGGAGCCAGTGAAAGGCCTCGATCGGTAGATCGATCTCCACGCCTTTCGGCACATAAAGGAAGGTGCCGGCGCGGGCCTGCGAGCGATGCAGCGCGGCAAACTTCTGCCCGCCGAGGATCGCCTCTTCCCGCATGAAATGTTTGCGGAAAAGCTCGGGGTGCTCCGCGGCGGCTTGATCGAGTGGCAGCCACAACACTCCCTGCTGGCGCAGCGTATCGGAGAGGACTTCGCGCGTGAGGAGTTGGTCGTTGCCAAAGATCATGCGTCCCGCAGCAGCGCCGACGCCTCGCGAGCGCGACAGCAGTTCCTCCCGCACTGTATGGGTGATCGGCAGCGGCTGGCTGAATGGCGTGAGGTCGAGCCGCTTGAGATTGGCAAAGCGCCAAGCCTCGTCGGTGCGCTTCGGCATCGGGAGCGCGGTGAACGCATTCCACGCGTCTCTATCCGCCGGAAACCTTCCCAAAGGTCCACTGTCCAGCAGTAAGTCGCCTACTTTCGAGGCACGGTCAGTCGATGCGTCTATCGTCGTCATTATCATCCGTTAAATCAGCGGTCATCATCAGCGTCGCCGGACTCGGGGCGGGGAGGCGGGCGAACGAAGGGAACAGAATCATCCACGTCGTCCACCATGCGAAAGCCGAGATGCGGCGGGAGATGTGCATGACACCAGCGGCGATACTTTGCCATGGTGGCAAACGAGCCGTTGACGCGCTCGGGAAGGAAGGTCTCCGACCGGTTCACGAAGCCTTCGAATAGCCGCTGTTCGAGCGGCATCGCCATGCGGCGACGGCATTCCGCGCGGAAAGCTTCATCTTCGTTGTCCAAACCCCATCGGTTCATCTCCGCACCTGGCTCCCACCGTTTGCCGCCACGATCATCGGCCGGGCGCTGAAGCGGTGCGCGATCGGATCGACGCTCACGCCGAAGCCTTCCATGGTCCGCACGCCGAGCAGGGGCATATCGCCCGGTCCGGCAAAGACGACGTGATCGTTGCACTCAAAGCCCTCTGCACGCAGGATCGCGTAGCCGACGTCGCGTTCGACCGGGGTACTGGTGGCGGTGAGGTAAGTGCATTTGAACCGCGGCATAATGCCGGCAACCCTCAGCAGGTCGCCCGGCAGCCAGGTATTTTCCGAACCCGTATCGACGAGCACCTCGACGGATTCGGTCGTGCGGCTTTCGTTCTGCGGATTGACGGCCACCAGTTGCACCTTCCAAAGACTCATCGTCATCCGTCCTTTCGCGGCTTCGGCTTCGAGATCGGCGATTTGCATGGCATCAACCGACCGAGCCTTCCATTTCCAGATCGATGAGGCGCTTGAGTTCGACGCTGTATTCCATGGGGAACTGGCGCACGAGGTCGTTGACGAAGCCATTCACCGAGAGGCTCATGGCTTGCGCTTCGGTGAGGCCGCGCTGTTGCATGTAGAAGATTTGCTCGGCGCTGATCTGCGAGACGCTGGCTTCGTGCTGGCAGGAGTTGCCGGTGCCGCGCACGGTGATGGCGGGATAGGTGTCGGTGCGCGCGGTCGAGTTGATGAGCAGGGCGTCGCACTCGGTGTTGTTTTTGCAGCCCTTGAGGTGCTTCGGCATGTGGACGAGGCCGCGATAAGTGGCGCGGCCTTTGCCGAGGGAGATGGATTTCGAGACGACGTTCGAGGTGGTCTCGTCGGCGGCGTGGATCATCTTCGCGCCGGTGTCCTGGTGCTGGCCGTCATTGGCGAGGGCGATGGAGATGACTTCGCCGCGCGCTTTGCGCCCTTTCAGCACGACGCCGGGATACTTCATCGTGAGGCGCGAGCCGATGTTGCAGTCGATCCACTTCACCTCGGCTTCCTCGTGCGCGACGGCACGTTTGGTCACGAGGTTGAAGACGTTTGAGGACCAGTTTTGCACCGTGATGTATTGGATCTTCGCGCCTTTCATCGCCACGAGTTCGACGACGGCGGAGTGCAGCGTGGCGGTCTCAAACTTAGGCGCGGTGCAGCCCTCCATGTACATCACTTCGCTGCCTTCGTCGGCGATGATGAGGGTGCGCTCGAATTGGCCGAAGTTCTCCGCATTGATGCGGAAGTAAGCTTGGAGCGGATGCTTTACCTTCACACCCGGCGGCACGTAGATGAACGAACCGCCGCTAAAGACGGCGCTGTTGAGCGCGCTGAATTTGTTGTCGCCGGTCGGGATGACTTTGCCGAACCACTTGCGGAAAATCTCCGGGTGCTCCTTCAAGCCTTCGGTGGAGCCGCAGAAGATCACGCCCTGCTCGCCGACCGCGGCTTTGATGTTGGAGTACACCGCCTCGGAGTCGAACTGCGCTTCGACACCGGCGAGAAATTTCCGCTCCTGCTCCGGGATGCCGAGCCGCTCAAAGGTGCGCTTCATGTCCTCCGGCACGTCCTCCCACGAGCGCGATGGCTTCTGCCCTCCCGCGAGATAGTAGCGGATTTTGTCGAAGTCGATCGCCTCGAGATCCTTTGACGCCCAATGCGTCGGCATCGGCTTGGCGAGGAAGGTGTCGAGCGCCTTGTGGCGGAAGGCGCGGATCCAATCCGGCTCGTCTTTCACATCGGAGATGTAGTCGATGGTTGCGTGCGACAGGCCGGTGCCGGCATCGTATCGATGCTGCTCCGGGTAGGAGAAGTCGCCGATGTCGCGATCGATGTCGATCTGCGTGCTGGGTTCGAGAAGTTCGGTATTCATGGGGCGTTACGCGGCTGCGGGCACGGCCAGGTCGTCTTTGACCCAGTCGTAACCGCGGGCTTCGAGTTCGAGAGCGAGATCCTTGGCGCCGCTGCGGACGATGCGGCCATCCATCATCACATGCACGACATCGGGCACGATGTAATCGAGCAGCCGCTGATAGTGCGTGATGAGCAGCACGCCGAGGCTGGGACCGCGCAGCGCGTTGACGCCCGCGGAGACGATTTTCAGGGCGTCGATATCGAGCCCGGAATCGGTTTCATCGAGGATGGCGTAAGTCGGTTTGAGCATGGCCATCTGGAGGATTTCGTTGCGCTTCTTCTCGCCGCCGGAGAAGCCCTCATTCACCGAGCGCGCGGTGAAGGTGCGGGGGATTTCCAGCTTATCCATCTCCTCGTAGAGCTGTGCGTAGAAGTCGGTCGCCTCGATCTCCTCTCCCTCCGGCAAGCGCGCCTGTAGGGCGGCGCGCAGGAAGTTTGCGTTGCTCACGCCGGGAATCTCCATCGGGTATTGAAAGGCGAGGAAGAGCCCCTTGCGCGACCGCACGTCGGGGCCGAGGCCGAGAATGCTTTCACCGTCGAGCAGCACTTCCCCGCTCGTGATGGTGTAGTCGGGGTGGCCGCCGATGGCCTTGCTCAGGGTGCTCTTGCCGGAACCGTTCGGCCCCATGATCGCGTGGACTTCACCCTTCGGAATCGCGAGCGAGAAGCCGCGGATGATTTCCTTGTCGCCGATGCGGACGTGGAGGTCGTGGATGGAGAGGGAGTTCATTTCGGATTTCAGATTGGGCGGGTGGCTTTCGATTTGCCGCCGGCTTTCGTCGCGCATTTCGGGCAGAGGCCGCGGAAGGAGACTTCGTGCCGGGAGATAGAGACGCTCTCCGGGAGATCCCAGATGTCCTGCGGGCGGCGCTTTGAGCGGAGCGGCACGTCCATCACGCCGCCGCAGCCTTCGCAGAAGAAATGCGCGTGCTCCTGGAGATTCGGGCAGTAGCGCGAGGGCTCGCGATCGTGATGGACGTACTTCACGAGTCCGCACTCGGTGAGGGTTTCGAGACAATTGTACACGGTCGCCAGCGAGATCGTGGGGCGGCTCGCTTTCACGCGCATGAAAACCTCGACCGCGGTCGGGTGATCGCGCTTCCCCATCAGCGCGTCATAGACGGCGCGGCGCTGTTCGGTCATGCGCAGCCCCCGTCCATGAATGTGCTCGTCGGGGGTCGAGGCCGGGTTGGGAGAATTGGCTTTCATGGACAGAAAAAGCAAACAGCGCCCTGAATGCTTATCAAGACCAATTCTAAATAATTTCCAGCTCTCCGCCCCAGTGTCCCTTTGTGCGGCTGCGCTGGAAACTTGTCACAAGGCCGAAATACCCCGGAATATGAAGTAAGAGGGTATAGCGCCACCCAATAGGCACTTGCGTTCCAAGTGTAGGGAGGCCGTGCATTCAAAAAATGTCCGAACTTCCGGCGTCTCGAAAACTTGTCCGATTTGCGAGTTCCGAGCGCAGCATACCCCTCAACAGAGTATTCGGAACTTCAAAGCCCAATGGCCCGGACAAGTTTTCAGTGCACAGAGGGGTGTATTGCGGAGGCGCATTTGGCGGTCTTGCAGTGGTCTTGCGTCTCGAATGCAGCCACGGCGCAGCGCTATCGCGGCGGGCGATCCAGGGCCGGACGGTCGCGCACTTCCTCATGGCCGCCCGGCTGCCCTCGTGATAATCGCTGCCGCGTGGCTCAACGCGGCGCCGTGAGGCGCACGACCAGAAACTGAAGCCCCCCCATCGCCAGCGCCAGCAATCGAAAGGCTCCCATGAAATCTTTCATCATCCTCGTCCTTCTCGGCGTGATTGCCTGCTTGATCGGCACCCGTCCTCCAGACATCGAGCCGGCGCCTCCTGCGGTCGCGGTTGCAGCGGCGACCGTTGCCCCCACGCCTCCGCCAGCGGTGGTTTCGGTGAACCCCTCGGCGGCAGTGATCGTGCGGGGCGTGGTACTCGCAGAGACGGACGGCGGGGTGATCGTCAACTGCGACGCCCGGCATCCAAACTCCGGGCTGGCGGCGCAGCAGCTCGGACTTGTCGCAGATGTACGCACTTCCAAGGCGGGCATCGCCTCGCTGGCCGGCCTGGCGAGGGAGATGGAGGAGCAGGAGGCGGTGCGTTATTTCGGGCCATTGCAAATGTGGGGCGGGCGCTCGTTTCAGTCGGCACCGTTTGTTCCCTCAAGATCCCTTTCGGGGTCGGTGCATCTCGTGGGATTCCGAGCCAAACCGCAGCACCGCGTGAATCTCGTCGCGGCGCTGCGCGGAAGCGACCCAAAAGGGCGCGCAGTTTACACCGCCATCCTGAAAATGAGCGCCGGGTCGTGGATGTGGACGAAGCGAGAGAACACGCTCAACCAGGCGCCGCGGCGATGATTCGCGCCGCGCCTCCACATAGGCGATGAAGCCGAGCAAGCCGAGGATTGGCGCAGTCGGTAGCCTCACCGCGCACAATCGCTTTCCACTTGGGCCGCATCGCGAAACCGCCACACGTCGCGCCCTCCCAGGATGCGCGTGATGAGGGCGACGGCTTCCTCCGCCTGGCGGGTCGCGCCGTCGAGTGAATGTTCCAAGGCGGGACACTGGATCAGCTCGAGAAATTCGGCCACGGCCGGGAAATTCGCAGCGGCGATCCGGGCATCGCCCACGCGGTGAAAGTAGGGCGCCACGATCGCCGCAGCCTGGCTGAGCACCTCCCCGCGGAGCGGACCGCACGACGCCGAGATTTCGTCATACGCCCCGCGAATGCCACTGCGGAGCTGGACGACTAGGGCGGTGTTGAGCTGCCGTGCGGGACAGGCGCGCCGACGCGCGATCAGCTTTTGCAACTGCGCCCTCCATTCTTCGAGGGATTGCCGCCGTGGCGGCGGCGGATTCGCTGGACCGGCAGCGGGAACGCTCAAGAGCATGGGCGCAGCTCCATGCCACATTGGCCGATCCCTGCAAAGCAAAAGCGCCAGCCGCCATTGCTGACGACCGGCGCCTCTTCTCGCGTTGTTAATTCACGCGCGGGAGATCATCGCTGGCGATTGCCCCAGCGTCCCGATGCCTTCGCCCTCGGCGGTGAGCGAAACGCAGCCGGCGTGTCGGCCCGGCAATAAAGGGCTGCAATCAATCTTCGGGCGGACCTTCCGGGTCGCTGGGATATGCCAGGACGATCTTGAGGAGCGCTAGCAGATCCGCAACCTCCCCCGCCCACGACTCGATCATGTCTTCGTCTGCGCCACCCTCCTCTTTGGCGATTTGGAGATCCCATGCTCGCTGGTTGATCGCCAGATGGATGGTCGCGAGTAGCGACTCGCGATCACTCCGAAGCTCCTTTGCCATTGCCAGTACTTCATCGACTGCCGCCCGATGTTGCGGGGCTGTGTGGCACTCACACAGGGCATCGAGTTTTGTGAACGTCATTTGGTTTCGCGCTTTCATAGGTGGATCGTGGTCGCTTGCGATTGCCCCAGCGCCCCGATGCCTTCGCCAACCGCCGTGAGGGCGGCAAGACTTTTGCCGGGCTTCCTTCGGCTCGCGCGGCGCGTCTGGCCGCGGCGTTCGGAGCGCTGCCTCGCGGGCGAGCGGGAGGGCCAGCCATGCTCTCGATACGAGGAGTGTCCCTCGCCGCCGACGATGATGTGATCGAGCATCTCGATACCGACCACTTCGGCAACGCTGCGGATTCTCGCCGTGATGCGGTCGTCGCTTTCGGACGGGCCGGGATCGCCGCTGGGATGATTGTGCATCACCACCATCGCGTAGGCTCCTCCGATGATCGCCGCGCGGAAAACCTCGCGGGGATGGGCCAGGCACTCGTTCAGCGTCCCGATCGAAACGACGTAATGGCCGCGAACGAACAGTTTCGTATTCAGCACCACCACGACCAGGCACTCCTGCTCCGGTGAGAAGTGGGGCGCCGTCGTGACATGCTCCCTCCAGTAGTGGACGAGCAGCTCTGGGTGGGCACAATACGGGCGGAGCGGAGCCGTTTCGCGCACACTCGTGATCTTCCATTCCCTCGCCGGACGTGCTTGCGATTTCATCGGGAGATCGCTGGGGATTGTCCGAGAGCCTCGATGCCTTCACCCGCGGCGGTCAGTGATTCACTCTCTTCGGCGAAGCCAGGATGGTGCCGCAGCATCATCCCGAGGCCGGCGAAGGCGCTGCCATCCTCGATCGGCCAGCGTTTCATTTCCGCGACGATCCTCTGGTATGTTCGCCGCTCGTGCTCGGTCACGAGGCGGCTGCGTGCGCGGCTCACGGAGAACTCCATCTGGTCCGGGTTGAGCACGCAGCAGTATTCGCTGATCATGTCAGTGACGAACTCGACGGTGTAGCCGGCGTGGCGCGCTCGCTCTCGTTCGACGAAGGCGATCCAGGCGCCGAGGGCGCCGGCGAGCTGCTGCTCGATCGAGGCGCCGTAGCGGTCGTCCATTTCCGCGAGCACCGCGAAGGATTCCGGGCTGAGGAATCGCTTGAGCGCGGCCACGAGCGCAGGGCTGTGGAGGCTCCGGCTTCCGGCGGGCTCGGGGTTCGGCAGGGTTTCGAGCGCGGTTTCAAGCGGCACCTCCGCTGAGTCGCGGGTGGCTTTTGATTCGGCGCCGAGCGGCGCAGCTTTGGATTGCGCGCGAGTGCGCGTGGTGTCACCCTTTCGGGCGATTCGATTTGGCTTTTTCATTTGATGTGGATTCGTCTTTTCGGGTCGTCTGCCCTGGTCGCGTTCTGGCGCGATCGGGGCTCTTTGTTTGCTGCTCCGGTGCCGAGACCCATGCGGCAAGCCGGAGCGCCATTTCTCCATTGGGAGCGCTCTTCCGTTTCACCCACTCGCTGACACGCTGCCGGCTAACGCCGAGATGTTTTGCGAGCGCGGACTGTGCGCCCGCGGAATCAGTCAGTCGGGCGACATCCGAAAGCACGCGATCAAGTGTCATGGATTTCATTTGAGCCGTCAGGATGTCACGAACTCTTGACACTGCAACCACTTTTTTTGGCTGATTGGGCGCGGCCGCACTCCATTGAGAATTAAGCTTCCACTCGATCTCTGCGCGCTCCAAGTCGGTGATTTCCTCCAACTCTCGACGCTGCTCACGGTCTGATTTCGCGGGAAAATACTTCGTCACCAAAGCGGCCAGTTCCCGCATGAAGGGCACCTTGTGGCTGTCGTCCAATATCGCCGCAACCTGCGCCGCCGCTTCCAACTCCGTCTTGATCGTTGAGAGGAAGACTACGGTCTCCGGAGCCCATAGGGGCGCGGTGTACGCGAAGGCACTTGGTTGCAGCGCAGCTACCTCACATTCGGCAGTGCCGGCAAGATGGTGAAGGAGGACCTCAATCTCTTGGGCCAAGATTGCGAAATAGACCTGAGAGAAAAGCGCCCGCTCAACGGGCAGGCGGTTCACTACTTCATCAATCTTGATGTGGGGCAGCCGAGGCGATGCCCCAGTAGCTAGCCAGCGTTGGCAAGTGTTCGTTGCTTCGGAGATCCGAGAGCCCACTTGGTATGGGAATGGACTTCTTCCGTGTTCGTAGGTGGCCAACGTGTTGACATTAACCCCTACACTTCTCGCGAGTTCGGACAGCTTGAGGTCCGCGGCTTCTCGAGCAAATCGGAAACGCACTGCGATCTCCCGCTCGTTTTGAGGAATGGGTGTCTTGCGAGGCACTTCAGAACGCTACAAGTCCACGCCGCCTCGTGAAATAAGTTTTGACAGTCGCTGGGTCACGATGTTTACGTGTCCCACATGGCTTCCGTTCCGCCGTCTCCAAGAACTTCTTTCCCGCTTCTGCGCCCGGCAGCGAAGGCGTTGGGCGTTCCAGAGCGCACGCTGTATCGCATCCTGCGAGGCCGGAGCTTCGGCCCGAACCATGCCGAAGTGATCGCCGGCTATCGCTGCTTCATCGAAAAATTTCTGGACGACCACGGGATCGTCGCCACTCCGGCGGGCGCGGCGCCCCCGACATCCTTCACCGCGCCGCGCAAACCGCGCGCCCTTTCCAAGCAGCACCCAACCCAAACATGAAATTCCACCGCCCATTAGCCGAGTCCGAAACCGCCGATCTCAAAGAGCGCATCGCCCTCATCGACAAACGCCAGGCGACGATCACCAAAGTGCTGCGGAAGCAGTTCGATCTGTTCGAGATCGAGAAGAAGACTCTGGAGCGAATCGCTTTGCTGGAGAAGTGCTCCGGTGAGGATGAGAAGGACGCCGAGGAACTGGTGCGCCGCCAGACGCAGCTCAAACTCCTCAACACCACGATCGCAGGTACCGACGGAGAGCTTGGTCATGGCTACGAGCAGCTCCGCCTGGCGGTGTGCGGCCTGCGCAACTGCATCGAAATCATCGGACGCGACCTGGTCGCTCATCAAACGTCGCTGGTGGCGGAGGGTTTCCGGCACCTCTACCGGCATCGTCACGTCGCGATTGCCAAGGCTCAGGAGACCGACCTCATTTGCGACCTGGACTTTTTCTTCGGCCCTCGCCGCGCTCCCTACTCCCTGGTCCTTCGCTCGCAGTGGGCGCCAGACATGATCCTTGCGGCCGCTGAGACCCAAAGCCGCGAAGCGCAGGCCCTCCTCGAAGGCGGCGACATCTTTCCCGACTCGGTGGCCCTCGAAGACGAGAAAGATTAGCGGCAGTCGTCCTCCATTTTTTCAAACCGCACCAACCCATTCCCATGAAAACAGCCGACCAACGCCGATATCTGATCGAAGAAAAAATCACCACGCTGCGTCTCGCCCACCCGGAAGCCAGCTACGACGAACTGTGGCGCACCATGAGCGCGCTCCCGGAGATGCAACCGGTGCTCGCCGCGATGGAAAAACCGGCGACGGCGACGGCGAGGACCAACGACGGGGACGATGAGGGGGCGGAGCGCCGAGCCGCGTCCGCGCGATTCCTCGGCCTGGTCCAGACGGCTTCACATGAGCGCGGAATCGGCTTCGATGCCGCGTGGAATGCGCTGAGGGTCGAAGAGGCCGATCTTTTCAAAAAGATGGGCGGCGGCGAGCAGCCGCTCGATCGGTATCCGATCTACGCGCCGTATCCGCAGCCGATGGCGGGTCGGTCAGTCGGCTAAGCCTTGAAAGTTTTTGTGATGTCCCGACTGGTCACTGCTCCGGCTGCCTGGTTAGCAGCCAGGAAATGCAAACCAACTGCGGCGCTTCGCGCTGCCGGCGAGAAATCGGGATTGGGGCCGTGCGGGGCGGTGAGCCGTTGCCGCCCCGCAAGGTCATCCGCTTCACACACGTCCTGCATGCCTCGATTCCTGGCACAAGGCCTCACCGCAGTTGTTCGCGGTGAGGATCAAGTGCTGCCGCGGTCCTCGTTCGGCCGCGAGCGGATAAGGAATCGAATCGCGCGGTGCCCTTGGAGGGCGCGGCCCGCATCTGCGGCAGCCGTCCTCCAAGGTGCGCGCCCGCCCGCTTCACCAGCAGCCCTGAAACGCCGTTGCCCGCGTCCCGCACCCCCGTTGCAAACTCACGGAATGCCAATGCAAACCGGCTTTTGCACCGCGGGAGGGGTAGGGCAGTGCGCGGCACCTCGGAGGGGCAAATTTCGGCATCCATGAGCTTGTCGCAACTCTACGAAGCCGCGCAGGCACCGGGCGAGGAAGGCTACTTCGCCGCGTGCGAGCTGGTGTCGCAGATCGGGCAACGGCTGGCCGAACGGCGGAAGTGCTGCGGCACGTACCGCCCCGCCGGCTGGCGCGACCTGCTTGCGCTCATCCTAAATCGGCTCGGCGGTCGCTTCGTCACGAGTGACACACTTCTGGAGGGTGAAAATCGGCGGCTGATCTCCGAACTGGAGAGGCTGCGCCAAATGGCGGAACACCTCGCGCTCACGAAACGCTGGCCCGCACAGGAGGCCGCGGCCGCCGCCGCTGAGGTGACGCTTCACCGCTCAAATCGGGACCATGTAACCAGCGTCACGCTCGGCGCTGGCACGCGGTCGCGGAGCGGGCTGCTTTCCTGCATCGGGCACATGCCGGCCATCGCCGTGGCAGACGTGAGAGCGGATGGCGCCTCCGCGGTGCACTCCATCTTCTCGAAACACTGACGATTTTATGGCCGACGGCGAAGTCGAGATCAACATCAAGCAGACCACGCAGGGCAATGCGATCGAGGAGACGCGGCGCAAGATCGAGGAGCTGCGCAAGGTCGCCACGGCCTACGATGAAAAGGGCATGGGCACCGCGGCGGGATCGGCCCGCAGCGAAGCGCGCGGGCTGGAGCGCGACCTGCTGAGCAATGCCCGGCTGCGGGCGCACGCCGAGCGGGAAATCACCCAGTACAGACG
>JBGSYE010000041.1:0-11764 GCA_041751075.1 Chthoniobacteraceae bacterium | reverse complement strand
ATGGCAGATCCATGAAGTCGTCTACGACAACGATCCCGACCTGCACTTCGCCAAAGGAGGAGTCGTCGAAGCGCTCGACAAGGCGAAACAGCAGGGCAAGGTGCGGTTCGTCGGCTTTACCGGGCACAAACATCCGTCGATCCATCTCGATATGCTGGCCCGCACTTTCCCGTTCGACGCCTGCCAGCTTCCGCTCAGCGGCTTCGATGCGAGCTTCCGTTCCTTTCAGCGGCGCGTGCTTCCGGTGCTCCAGCAGCAAGGCATCGCAGCCATCGGCATGAAGAGCCTCAATGGGACCGCCGACGCGGTGAAGAAAGGCGTGATCCGTGCGGAGGACGCCATCCGCTACGCGATGAGTCTGCCCGTGGCGGTGACGGTGAGCGGCATCGACTCACTCGACTTGCTGCGCGAGAATCTGCGCATCGCCCGCGCGTTCACGCCGATGGCACGCGACGAGCGCCTGGCCCTGGAGAAGCAATGCGCGAGCTATGCGATGGACGGGCGCTTCGAGTTATACAAGACGACGGCCAAATTTGAAGGTCCGCCGGGCCGCGAGCAACACGGTTACCCTTCCAAGGAAGAGATGGGTGGATAGTCCGCTCACGCTTCCGAACCACGGGCATTCGCGTGCGTCCCCAGGGAGAAATGGGGTGGTCGCATTTCGCGCAAGTCCTCACCCTGCCCGGCCATTCCTGCCGACCCTCCGACCCGAGCCAGAAAGTCGGCCTGCCTCCGGTGAGGTGGCGCTATGGGGCGGTTTTTCCGGTCGGCGGAGCGGGGATTCCGCGGGCGGGCGGGGTGGCTTTGTGGGCGCTGCTCGGGCGTTGCCGCGCGGGCTCGCGAAGATCTTTTGGGGAGTGCGCCGAGGCGGCTGAAAGCATGGCGCAGGAGGTGTCGCCCGAGCGGCTCCTTCGAAAGTGCTTAAGAGCGAGAGGAAGGAGGAAGAGACGCGTCCTGACGCATCGATCAGGGCGCGCCCCAATTGCCGCAACGGGGTGGCTCGCGGCATTCTCTGCGCACCATGAATGCCCCCCTCCCCGCCACGCATGAACAAATCCGGACGCTCCTGCAATTGCCTCTCGATGCGCGGGCGGAGGAGGTCTTCGAGTGCGTCTCGGGCTGCCTCACCGACGCCCTCCGCTGCCAGCTCGAAAGTCCGACCCGCGTGCCCGGCAAGGCGCCGCGCTACGAGGCGGCGTGGCTCGGCCCCGATGGCACTCGCTACGAGGGACAAGGCTATTCACAACGCGACGCGGCGCTGGCCGCGGCATTGCGCCTGATCGAGGAATGTGAAGACGCGGCGCTGCTACGGAAATACGGCGAGCCGGAATTGGTGGAAATGGTCTCCCGGGAGCAACGCCCGCGCCGGAAAGCCGCCGCAAGGCGAACGCCCGCGCCGGGCTTGCGCACGATTCGACGGGCGGGTGCGGCGGAGTGAAGCGGATCGCGGAAGGAGAGGCGGAGGAGGAAGACCCGGTGGAGCCGATCGCGAGACATGTGGCCTTCGGAATCCCTTGCGCAGGTAACGGCGGCACGTCCTGCTTGAGCGCCGGACAGAGCCGCTGCTCATTCGGTGTTTTCACCCTCCACGCTGAGAGGCGTGTGTGCGCTTAATGATGATGAACCATGAGCGGCAAATCAGGCCGCGGCCCGATATTTTTGTGCTCGCATCGCGCCTTTCACCCTCCACCCTCCCTCCACCCAACATTGCCCAAGCGGTCCCTCTCTTACTTATGCCCCCCCAGCGACATCGTCCAGCGCGCAGCCCTCGGCAGCCGCGTCACGATTGCAGATCGATCGTATGAAGGGAAAGGAGCGACCGAAGCCTCCATCCAGCCAGATTCCCAAGGCCCTCACCGGCGTGACGGGCCTGGATGAAATCACCGGCGGCGGTCTGCCGGCGGGGCGCCCGACCCTCGTCTGCGGCAATGCGGGGAGCGGGAAGAGGATGCTGGCCACGGAATTTCTCGTGCGCGGGGCCATGCATTTCAGGGAGCCGGGTGTGTTCATGATGTTTGAGGAAAACGCCGGGGAGCTGACGGCTAATGTCCGCTCGCTCGGCTTCGGCTGACCAAGCGCGCCCGCCAGCGAAAAGTCCGCGGCTGCCATGAGTTCTCAAAGCCCCATCGAAAAGCAGCTCGCTGCCGAAAACGCGGAGCTGCGCGCGCGACTGGAAGACGCGGAGGAAATGCTCCGTGCCATCCGTGCGGGCGAGGTCGATGCGCTCGTCGTCGAGAATCCTGCCGGGCCGCGGATCTATACGCTGCAAGGGCTCGACGCCGAAGACGCCCGATTCCGGGGCGACATCCTCGCGCAGGTCAGCGAGGCCGTCCTCGCCATCGACGAAGAGCGGCGCGTGACCTACATCAACGCTGCCGCGGAGCAGCAGTATGGCGTGCGCGCGTCCGAGGCGCTCGGACGCAACGTCAGCGAGATTTTTGAAAACCGCTGGCGCCCGCCAGACGATGAGGCCGCGGCGGTGGCCGCCGTCCGTGAGACCGGCCACTGGCGTGGGGAAAACTTGCATGTCACACGCAGCGGCGAAGCCATCCATGTGGAAACTTCCCTGAGCCTGCTGCCCGCAGAGCATGGCCGCGCGGCCGGCGTGCTCGCCGTCATTCGCGACATCACCGCGCGCCACGAGACGGAAGAGGCGCTGCGCCTGAGCGAGCAGCGCTTTCGGGCCGCCGTGAGTACCGTCAGCAGTCTCATCTGGACCAACAGTGCGGACGGCAGAATGGAAGGTGTGCAGCCCGGCTGGAGTAAGTTCACGGGGCAAACTCAGGACGAATATGAGGGATACGGCTGGGCCAAGGCCGTGCATCCCGACGAGGCGCAGGCGACGATCGACTCGTGGAATCAAGCAGTGGCGGAGAAACGGTTGTTCGAGTTTGAACATCGCGTGCGCCGGGCCGACGGGGAATGGCGCGTGTGTTCCGTCCGCGCGGTGCCGTTGCTCAGCTCCGATGGCACCATCCTCGAATGGGTGGGGGTTCACACCGACATCACCGAACGCCGGCGCCACGAGGAAGTCCTGAGTCACAGCGAGGCGCTTTTTTCCACGATCATCGAGCAGGCCCCGGGCGGTGTGTACGTGGTGGACGATCAGTTTCGCACGCTCAGGGTGAACGCCCTCGCGCGGCCGGCCTTCGCCGCCGCAGAACCCGTGATCGGACGCGATCTCGCGGAGGTCATGGAGATTCTGTGGGGGACGGAACTCGGTGGGCAGCTCTCGGCCATTTTCCGGCACACGCTCGCGACGGGGGAGCGCTACGTGTCTCCGCGCTTCACTCATGAGCGTCACGATCTAGGCGCGGAAAAATCCTACGACTGGGAAGTCCAGCGCCTGACTTTGCCGAATGGCCGCTACGGCGTGGTCTGCTATTTCACCGACACCACCGACCAATACGCACAGGAGAAGGCGCTGCTCGATGCCAAGCGAGCGGCCGAAGCCGCAAACGCCAGCAAGGACCGCTTCCTCGCTGTGCTCAGCCACGAACTCCGCACTCCCCTCACGCCCGTGCTCATGGCCGTGGCGTCCCTGGAGCGCGATCCGCAACTCCCCCCCGCGGTACGCGAAGACTTCGCCATGATACGGCGCAATATCGAACTCGAGACCAAGCTCATCGACGACCTCCTCGACCTCAATCGCATCGCCAGCGGCAAGCTCATGCTCGAAATCGAGACCGTCGATCTCAATGAAATCGTGCAGCGCGTGTGCAGCATCTGCCAGCCGGAGTTGCGCGAGCGTGGCGTCCGGCTCGACTGCGAATGCAGCGACGCCGCGGGCTTCGTCTCAGCCGATCCCGCGCGGCTCCAGCAGTTGCTTTGGAATGTCCTGCGCAACGCCATCAAGTTCACGCCCGAAGGCGGGCGGATCGGGGTCAGCACTGCGCGGCTCGACAACGCCCGCAGTGAAGTCCGGGTGCGCGACACCGGCATCGGCATCCCGCCGGAGATGCTCCCGCGCATCTTCGACGCCTTCGAGCAGGGCGACGGCATCACCCGGCAATTCGGTGGTCTCGGGCTTGGCCTCGCCATCTGCAAGGCGATTGTGGATTTGCATCGCGGCACGATCCGCGCCGAGAGCGACGGGCCGGATCAAGGCGCGAGCTTCATCATCGAACTGCCCTGCGAAGCGCCCCCTTCCCATATGGTACCGTCACCATCCCCCTCCGCGGAGGGCGCCACTCCGGAGCGGCCGCGCCTGCTCGTCGTCGAGGATCACGCCGACACCGCTCAAGCCCTCGCCCGCCTGCTCCGTCGCTGCGGTTACACCGTGACGATCGCCACCGACGTTGCGAGCGCCCTCGCCGCCGCGCAACGCGAACCCTTCGACATCCTCGTGAGCGATCTCGGCCTGCCCGATGGCACCGGCAACGACCTCATCCGCCGCCTGCGCAAGACCTGCGACGTGCGCGGCATCGCCATGAGCGGCTTCGGCATGGACGAAGACCTGCGCCGCAGCCGCGAAGCCGGCTTCTCCGAACATCTCGTCAAACCCATCGACATCCCGAAACTCGAAGCCGCCATCCGACGGGTGATGCGACGACGCCCTTGAGCATAGCCGATCGGACCTGGCGGAAAATGCGCGGCTTCCGCAGCTTCCGAGGTTTGGCGCGGGCCGCTGTGTACTGCGGATCGTCGAGGAAATATTGAGCATCTGCCCACCCGCTTGCGACGTGAGGAAGAGCGGGCTCTACGCCAGCGCTGCCCACTCGAGAGCAAATCTCACCATCTCGTCCGCGCGCTTGAAGCCGAGCTTTTCCTTGATGTGCGCGCGGTGGGTTTCGATGGTCTTTACGCTCAAATGCAGGGTCTCGGCGACTTCACGAGTGCTCTTGCCGCGGCCGAAGAGTTGCAGCACTTCGAGTTCGCGGTCGGAGAGCTTTTCCACGGGCGAACCGAGGTCGCCGTCGCTGCCCTGGATCGCTTTGAAGACGAGTCGCTCCGCAAATGCGGGGCTGACATAGACTCCCCCGGAAATGACCTTCCGCAGGGCAGCGAGCACCTGCTCCATGGCCTGCTGTTTCATCACGTAGCCTTTCGCTCCCGCGCGGAGTGCGCGCAGCGCGTAGAGCGATTCCTCGTACATCGAGAGCACCAGGATGCGGAGCCGCGGTTGCTCGGCGAGCAGAAGCTTGATGAGTTCGATGCCGTTGGTGCCGGGCATCGAGACATCGAGAAGCAGGACTTCGGGCCGGAGCCGGCGCACGGCGTCGAGCGCACCCTGGGCGTTCTCCGCTTCGCCACAGATGGTCACGCCGGGCACGTTGCGGAGGAGCTGGCCGATGCCCTGGCGGAAGATCGGGTGGTCGTCCACGATGAGGACGCGCGTGCCATCGCTCTCTCGGGAAAGTGCGTTCGCATTTGGCGCGGCGTCCATCGTCATTGCCCGATGTAACGCGGCTGCCCCGCCTCGCGCGTGTATCGCGACCCGCTACTCCGGTGGACCGAGACCTCGCACGATTTCGCGGACTTGCTGGACGGCTGCGTTGACGAGTTGCGCCACTGCCTCGATCTCCGCGCGCGCTGGTGAGTCCGGCTCGCATATCCCCGCCGCAGCCTTGGCGGCAAAAGCGGCCCCGAGAAGGTGCTGGCAAAGGTGGTCGTGCAACTCCTGGCCGATGCGCTGCCTCTCGGATTGTGCACCTTCTCGTCGAGCTTGCTCGAGCTGCGAATCGGAGATGGAATTCTTCACCGCGTGCTGAATCGCAGGCCGGCGAACTCTCGGACGTGGGAGGTAGCGGAGCCGGAACCCTCAGATCAATTCAGCCCGAGCCGCCGCAACACTCGGCGACCGATGCGCCCGATGGGGCCGCCGCGATTCTCCCAAGCCTTGCGCCGATCCTGCGCCGCCGTGCGCTTTTCCTCATTCCACGGATAGCCGGCAAACTCCGGGTCGGGCCGCACCGGACCACGAAAGGCGAGGATGCAGGCAAAGCGCGGCTCGTCCGAGGTATTCGCGCCCGACCCGTGCAGAGTGCGCCAGTGGTGTACGCTGGCGCTGCCCAGCGGCAACGGACAGGCGATGGACTGCGCGGGGTCGAAGGGCTCGACGCACTCGACCGCCATGATGCGCGGGTCGGAATTTGGCGATCGGTGATCGAGCACCGGTCCCCGGTGCGTGCCGGGCATGAAACGCATGCAACCATTCGCCTCCGTCGCGGGCTGGAGCGGCAGCCAGACGCTGAGCTGCTCATACGTGATCCCGGGATCGTTCCGGTGCGCTTCATCCTGATGCCACGGAGTGGGCGCACCGTAGCCTGGCGGCTTGAGGATGGCGTGATCGAACCACGGGACCGTCCCGCGCCCGAGCAACTGCCGCGCAATCGACGCGGCATTCGCGAACGCCTGCGTCTCGCGCAGTTCCGGGGCGAAGCTCGCGGGCTTCAAGAGCTGAGGCAGCTTCGCGGGACGCCCCTCTTCATCCAGGCCCGCGAGATCGAAGAATGCGCCGCGCTCCCAGCCGACCCGCTCCCGAAAGAGCCGCTCGAAGGTCGCCCGCATCGCTTCCAACTCGTCCACCGGCGCGAACTCGGGAAGCACAAGAAATCCGCGCTCGCGGAAGGCGGCAATCTGCTCAGGCGTGAGGTCGGTCATGGTGAAGATCTGCGGAGCTTCTATGCCCCTGACCTTGCGAATGCCAGCGCGCTTTTGGACGCGCCTCTCTCCGTCAAACCGATCAGGCCCGCCGCGGCTTCTGTTCGCCGATGAGCTGCTGCGCGGCGGAGACATCCTGCGCCTTGGTGATCACCTGCTCGTAGCTGATGATGCCGCGCAGATACAGATCCACGAGCGACGTCTCGAGCGAGACCATGCCGTATTTCGATCCGGTGAGGATGTCGTTGGCGATGCGGAAGCTCTTGTTGTCGCGGATGAGCGCCGCGATCGACGGCGTATTGATCATCACCTCGAAGGCCGCGATCCGGCCGCGTCCGTCGAGCCGCGGGAGCAGCACTTGCGAAATCACCGCCTTGAGATTTGTGGAGACCTGCGTGCGGATCTGCTCCTGCTGGGTGGATGGGAAGGCGTCGATGATGCGATCGACGGTGCGCGCCGCGCCGGTGGTGTGCAGGGTGGAAAAGACAAGGTGTCCAGTCTCCGCGGCCGTGATCGCGGTCTCGGTGGTCTCGAGGTCGCGCATTTCTCCCACGAGGATGACATCCGGATCCTGCCGGAGCGCGCGCCGCAGGCCCTCGGCAAAGGTCGGCACATCGACGCCGACTTCGCGCTGATTCACGATGCCCATTCGGTGCTCGTGGAAGTACTCGATGGGATCCTCGATGGTGATGATGTGGTTCGGCGTCGTGGAATTGATGTAATCGAGCATCGACGCCAGCGTGGTCGTCTTGCCGGACCCCGTCGGGCCGGTCACCAGCACGAGGCCGCGCGGAATCGTGAGCAGTTGATGCACGGCGGGCGGGAGGCCGATTTCCTCGAGCGACAGCATCTTGCGCGGCACGATCCGGAGTGCGACCCCGAGGAATCCTTTCTGTCGATAGACGCTGACGCGGAAACGGCTCGCCTCGCGGAAGGTGAAGCCGAAGTCCACGCCGCCGACTTCATTCACGCGCTGGAGATTTGCGTCGCTGGTGATGGCGCGTGCCAGAGTCTCGGTGTCGTCGCCGGTGAGCACAGGGAGTTCGAGTTTCACCAGCCGCCCGTCCAGCCGCACCACCGGTGGCGAGCCGACGGAGAGATGCAAATCTGACGCGCCTTCATCGACCACGAGCCGCAGCAAATCCTCCATCGGGACGAGCCCGGACTTGCCGCTCGGGACCGCGATCGACGCCGGGGTCGATCCCGAAGGAGGCTGCGGTTTTCCCATGCCGAAGAGGGCCACGGCAGGCTAAGCGAGACCGAACTTTTTTTTAACCTCATCCAACGTCTTCCGCGGTTTGCCCAAATTGCGCGCGCGCGCCTCGAGAAGATCAATGGTATCGAGGATGTCTTCCGCTTCCTCGCGAAGCCTGGCCAATGACATGACCAGTGTTTTCTTTTCCCGGGCGGTTTCGGGTTTCTTTTGTGGATTAATCGTAGGCATGACGGCGGTGTTTGATTCTCTCTACCACAACGGTGTCTCCGGCGAGATCGAAAAGGATGCGATAATCGCCGGAGCGCAACCGATAACCAGCAGCCGCCTTGTGCAACCGCTTGATGTCGCCGACCAGCCCACCGCGAAGGCGATCAAGCTTTCGCGCAACCTGTGCGGCGACGCGGGGCGGCAGCGATCCAAAATCTTCCTCAGCCTCGGGCGTAAACTCGATTTCCAAAGACAACGGGATCAGGCCGCAACTTAGTTCGCATCGGACATCGTCACGCTGATGACCTCCTCCGCGCTGGTCATTCCGGAGAGCACTTTGCGGATGCCGTCTTCGCGCAGGGTGCGCATGCCCATTTCGCGCGCACGTTTCCGCAGTTCGAGGGTCGTCGCTTTGTTGTTCACCATGTGGCGCACTTCGTCGTCGATCATGAAGATCTCAAAGATGCCCGCGCGGCCCTTGTAGCCGCGGCCCTTGCACACCTCGCAGCCGGCGCCGTGGCTCACCGAGGCGTCGGCGAGCTGCGAGCGGTCCAGGCCCAGCGCGCTGATCTCGGAATCGGTCAGCTCGATCGGCTCCCGGCAATTCGAGCAAATCTTCCGCACCAGCCGCTGCGCGAGGATCGCGCGCACCGCGGAGCTGACGAGGAAGGGCTGGACGCCGATATCCACGAGACGCGCGACGGCGCCGGGGGCGTCATTGGTGTGGAGGGTGGAAAAGACGAGATGGCCGGTGAGCGAGGCATTGATCGCGATGTTGGCAGTCTCGGCATCGCGGATTTCGCCTATCATGATGATATTCGGCGCCTGCCGCAGGATGGACCGGAGCGCCGCGGGGAAGGTCATGCCGATATCGGTATTCACCTGCACCTGATTGACGCCGGAGAGCTGATACTCCACCGGGTCTTCGACGGTGATGAGTTTCTTGTCGGGCTTGTTGATGAAGTTGAGGCACGCGTAGAGCGTCGTGGTCTTGCCCGAGCCGGTGGGGCCGGTCACGAGCAGGATGCCGTCGGGCAGCATGAGCAGTTGCTCGAAGACCTCCTGATCGTCGGAAAGGAATCCGAGCTGCGGCAGGCCCAGCGAGAGCGACGACTTGTCGAGGATTCGCATGACTACGCTCTCGCCGTGATTGGTCGGGATGGTGGAGACGCGCAGATCGATCTGCTTGCTCTTGCCCATCTTCACCTGGATGCGCCCGTCCTGCGGGAGCCGCTTCTCGGCGATGGACATCGAGCCCGTCATGATCTTCAGCCGCGAGATGATCGCGGTCTGGAGCTTCTTCGGCGGGTTGTTCATCTCGTGCAGCACGCCGTCGATGCGGAAGCGCACGCGGAAGCGCGTTTCGAGCGGCTCGAGATGGATGTCAGACGCGCGCATGTTGTGCGCCTCGAGGAGCATCATCGTCACCATCTTGATGATCGGCGCGTCTCCAGTCTCACCCTCCGCGCCGAGCGTGGCGGCTTCGCCCGTGACCAGGACTTCCTCCGCCGCTTCGTCCGTGATGTTGTAGTATTTCCGCAGGGCTTCCTTGATGGAATCCGGCGTGGCGCAGACGAATTCGAGATCGCGCTGGAGCAGGTGATGCAGCGAATCGAGCGTGTCGAAATTCAGCGGATCGGCGACGGCCACCATCAGGCCAGTATCCCCCTGGGCGACGGGCACGACGCGGAAGCGCTTCGCGACATCCTCCGGCACCATGGAGATGGCCTCCTCGCTGATCGCCATCTGGGCGAGATCCACGAAATCCATGGCCGCGTGCGAAGCCAGCGCCCGCGTCACGTCTTCCTGCGAGACGACTCCGAGCCGCGTCAGCGCCTCGATGGCGCTCTCACCGTCCTTGTGTTCGTCCTGTGCGCGCTCGACCTGCGACTTTGAGATCAGGCCGGTCTCGAGCAGGATATCGAGGATGTAGTCGTCGTTCTGAGCCAAGGGAAGGAGAGGAGGCTGGAGATTTTGGGAGGGCGATCCCGGCGGCTCCCGGCAGTCTGCACAGAGCCTGCCGATCCGCCCGAGGGACGCATGGAAGTAACGGTCCCGCCTCCGCCGTGTCAAAGCCCAACGCGGAAAAAACCAACGTCACGACGCTCCGCGGCCCGGAGCCGCGCATCGGCCATGGCACCTGCTTTGCTGAGCAGCGGTGAACATGAGCAACCTCCCGCCCGCGACAGATTGGAAGAAGTGGGGCGCTCCGATTGCCGTCGCGGCGCTGCTGCTATGGCTGCTGAGCGCGCGCTTCGAGCTCCCAGCGGCGCCGATGGATGAAGGAATGCTGCTCGTTTATCCCGAGCAAATCCTGAAGGGAAAGCTGCCCTATCGCGATTTCGACAGCGCCTACGGCCCGGCAAATCCGTACGTCCTGGCTGGCGCCTATGCGGTTTTCGGTCACGGCATCTTCGTCGAGCGCGCAGTCGGGCTCGGCTATCGGCTGCTCATCCTCGCGGCGATCTTCGCCCTCGGGCGGCGATGGGGATCGCATGTGGGGGCGGGCTGCATGCTGCTCGCCGGACTCTTCCTTATCCCTACGAATGTCGTGGCTTACGCGTGGATGGGAGGCGTCGCATGCATGCTCTGGTGTCTCTGGGCCGCGACGTCCGGCGGAGGTGGGGGTCGGAAGTTCTGCGCCGGAATGCTTGCCGCAGCGGCGCTCCTCTACCGTGCCGACCTCGGCCCCGCCGTGCTGCTCGCCACGGGCGCGTTGCTGATGTGGATGCCGGCGCGGGACCGGAAGTGTTTCATCGCAGGCGCGACCTGCGGCCTCCTCCCGCTGGCGGCTCTCGCTCTCGCCGTCGGACCGGTGCGCCTTTACGAGAATCTCTTCCACTTTCCCGTGCTGCATAGCGGGCGGAAGCTGCCCATCGGTCTGGATTCCGGATGGATGCTTTGGATTCTCGGAATGCACATGGCCAGTAGTGTGCTCGCAATCGTGTCGGGATGGCTGGCGGCGCGCTCGGACCGGACGGACATCCGCGCCCGGCTCCTGGTCGCGCTCGGCCTCTGTGCCCTCGGCTGCTCACACCAGGCCGTGCAACGCTTCGATCCCACCCATCTCTTCTTCGCCTGCTTCCTCTCCATCGGCATCCTGCCGCTCGCCCTCCTCACCGCAGTCGAGCGGCAGCGCGGCCCCAGCTCCAGTTTGAGCCGCCCGATGCTCGCCGTCGCGAGCGTACTCCTGGCCGTGGCCATCACGAGCCCGGCGGTGATCAGCTGCATGCACCAGGCCGTTCGCTTCAGCATGGGCACGGAGGAGGCGGCAGCTTCCTTTATCCGGGTGAATGCCCGCGCCTACCCTCTCCGCTCGAGCGGCGACGTGCAGCGGACTGCCGCGTGCCTCGAGGTCGTGCAGTGGCACGCGGCGCCCGGCGAGCGCCTCTTCGTCGGCCCGCGCGATCTCCGCCAGACGAACTACAACGACACCTTCATCTACCACCTGCTCCCCGAGCTCACCCCCGCGACCTACTTTCTGGAGATGAATCCAGGCTCGGCCAACCGCCCGAGCTCGCAACTCGCCTCGGATGTCGCCAGCGCGGACTGGCTGATCCTGAATCGCTTCTGGGACGAACCGACTCTCGACCGCGCCGCTCGCAATGCCTCCGATGCCCCATGCGAAGTCGTCCGCACGCAATTCACGCTCGTGCATGATTTCTCCGGCTTTGAAGTGTACCGAAGGACGGCTCGCGTGGCGCGGAACTGAGCGCCGCCCCCAACCTTCACGCCGCG
>JBGSYE010000040.1:0-3092 GCA_041751075.1 Chthoniobacteraceae bacterium | reverse complement strand
GCCCCTGCGGCCCCGGCGACACCGGCGACACCGGCGACACCGGCCCCCGCGGCTGCGCTCCCTCGCACGGCGGAAAAGGTGACTGCCAGCGTCGTGCCGAGTCGTCCGCCGCTCATCCACTTCACCGAGAATTCAGAACCGAAGAAATGACCGCCGCCGCACCCGCACCCATTGCTCACGCGCCTGCTGCCGCTGCACCGAATCGCAAGCTGGCGATCGAGCGCGCGAAGATCGACGCCTCGACGACCGGCCCGGTGCTCTTCTTCTTTGGCTCCGCGGTACTCTGGCTGCTCGCGGCCACGGCGCTCGGTCTCATCGCTTCGATTCAACTGCACAGCCCGCAATTCCTCGCGGATTGCCCGTTCCTGACCTACGGACGGGTGTGGCCGGCCTACCAGCACACCATGCTTTACGGCTGGGCCAGCCAGGCCGGTATCGGCGTCGGGCTGTGGCTGCTCTCGCGCCTGTGCCGCGTCGAGATGAAGCTTAGCGGCATCCTGATGATTGCCGGACTTTTTTGGAACATCGGGCTCACCTTCGGCGTCGTGCAGCTCCTCAGCGGTGTGACCAGCGGAGTCGTCGGCATGGAACTCCGGGGAGGTGCCGCGGGTATTATGTTCATCGGATACGGCGTCGTGGCGCTCTGGGCGGCGATGATCTTCGGCCTGCGGCGTCAGGGGCCGGCGTATATCTCCGTGTGGTATCTGCTCGCGGCTTTCCTGTGGCTGCCGTGGGCTTTCGGTCTCGGCTATCTCGCGCAGCAGATGCCGGGAGTGCAGGGCGTGATGAAGAATGTGGTCGCTGCCTGGGCCAGCCATAGCTTGATCACCATGTGGATCACTGGCGTCGGGCTCGCCGCGGCTTACTACCTTATCCCAAAGGTCATCAATCGCCCGATCTACAGCTACAACCTCGCGACGATCGGCTTTTGGTCGTGGCTCGTCTTCGGCGGGCTCACGTCGATGGTGCGCTTGAGCGGCGGGCCCGTCCCGGCGTGGCTCGTCACCTTGAGCATCGCGGCGCACATCCTTCTCATCGTCCAGATCGTCACGGTGACTGCAAACCTCGTGCTCACGATGCAGGACCAATATCACATGGTCTATCACTCGCCGACGATCCGCTTCACCTTCTTCGGAGCGATCGCCTTCTCGACGGCGAGCGTGCTCAGTCTGCTTGCGTCACTGCGGTCGGTGGATGCAATGCTACACTTTACCGACGCGACCACGGCCCTGGACATGATGTTTACCTACGCCTTCTTCAGCATGGTGATGTTTGGCGCGATCTACTACATCATGCCCCGGCTGGTCGGATGTGAATGGCTGTCTTCCTCGATGATCAGCCTGCACTTCTGGGGCGCGGCCTATGGTGGTGGAACGGTGATCCTGGTGCTGCTTTTCGGCGGCATCTACCACGGCGCGACGATGGGCGACCCTGAGGCACTTTTCTCGCAGGTGATCGAGTCTTACTATCCCTTCCATGTCGGGCGCACACTAGGTCTGATCATCCTTTCGATGGGGCAAGTGATCTTCGCCCTGCACTTCCTGCTCATGCTGCTGCGCATCGGCCAGCCCGGTGGACAGGCCACGCTCTTCGCCCCGATCGGGGTGGAACCCCATCCATGAACCGCTCCCTGCCACTTTTTGCCGGCGTCATCGGATCTTTCGCCCTCTCCGTCGTGGCCATCGTTTTGATGCCGAAGGCGCAGATCGGTGCACTGCAACCACAGACCACCGAAGACGAGGGCAAGATCACGGACATCTTTCCGATCGAGAACCTCGGCATAGCCGCAAAAGGCCGCGAAGTTTACGCCTCGAACGGCTGCTACTATTGCCATTCGCAGCAGGTGCGCGACCCGCAGAATGGCACCGATCTCGATCGCGGATGGGGCGAGCGGCGCACGGTGGCCCGCGACTACATCTTTGAATCGGCGCCCTTCCTGGGCAGCGCCCGCTTCGGCCCGGACCTGGCAAATGTCGGCTCCGCGAAGTGGCGCAATGAGCCCGAGGACGAGGCGCGCAAGCCGGCGAGGCGCGACGCCGCGTGGCACTTCCTGCATCTTTACGACCCGCGCGCCGTCATCACGCAGTCGATCATGCCGCCCTACCGGTATCTCTTCGAGGAGCGGAAGATCAGCGGGCAGCGCTCCGCCGACGCGCTGCCGGTCGCTGCGCCGAAGGGGGCCGATTACGAGATCGTACCGGGCGCGGATGCCAAGGCGCTGGTTGGTTACCTCCTGAGCCTCGACCGGAGCCATCCGCTGAAGGAAGTAAAGAGCGCCGCCGCTGCCGCGCCGGCTGCGGCGGCCGCACCCGCTGCCCAATGAGCACGCCATCCGATCGACCCACACCGCCCGAGAATCCCGATCACATCGACTACCGGGAAGCGGGTGACATCACCGAAGTCCACTCGGCGATCCAGCGCGAGCACGTCGAGCCGACGGCGAAAGTCACGCCGATTCCGCTATGGCTCACCGCGGTGTGCGGTGTGGCGATGGTCTGGGCCGGCACGTACTTCGGCGTCTTCAATGGCGGCCTGAGCGGGAGCGTTTTCAACGAATACGAAAGCTCACCCGCGCTGCTCTTCCCGCCGCCGAGCACCGGCAAAAGCGCCGGCGCGGCGGCGGAAGCTCCGCAGTCCATGGCGCAGATCGGCAAGGCTGTGTATTCCAACTGCGTCGCCTGCCATCAGGCCAATGGTGCGGGTGTGCCGGGACAGTTCCCAACTTTGGTCAATTCCGAGTGGGTAAAAGGCGGGGAGAAGAGGCTGTTGGCCATCCTGCTCAAAGGGGTTACTGGACCGATGACGGTGGCCGGAAAGCCAGGCACATACTCGGGGAATATGGTTGGTTGGGAAACGTCGTTGTCGTCCAAGAAGATTGCGGCGGTTTCGAGTTACATCCGCGGTGAGTGGGGCAACGGCGCGCCGGAAGTGACCGAGGCCGACGTGGAGTTGGCGAAGAAGGAATTTGCCGTGCAGAAGTCGCAATGGACCGAAGCGCAACTGCTCCAGATTCCCGACGAGAACTACGATGGTCCAGGTGCCGCGCCTGCCGCACCCGCGCCCGCTGCCGCTGCTCCCGCGCAGCCGGCCGC
>JBGSYE010000039.1:0-1883 GCA_041751075.1 Chthoniobacteraceae bacterium | reverse complement strand
GCCCCGAACCCTATCGCCGGGTGATGCGCCACTTCCCCGGTCGCGCGAGCGGCTACGTGTATGTGGCGGACAATCCGCGCAAGGATTTCCTCGCACCGCGCGCGCTCGGCTGGCGGACGGTGCGGGTGCGCCGCGCCGGCGGGGAGCATTCCGGGCACATCGCCTCGACCGCGGAAGATGCCGAGCGAGAGATCGCTTCCCTGGGCGAACTCGAGACGCTGCTCAGCCCCGAGGCGGAGAGGGAGTAGAGCGAGGGCGCCTTTGAGGCCCCTCGCTACTGCGACGTGGAGATAGCGAGCGCCCTCACTCTACGCCGAACGCAACGCGACTTCCTTCACCATCGGCCTCTGTTCCTCGGTGCTCACACTAACTGGGTAGATTCCGAATTCCTCCCGGATTCCGGCCGTCACCAGCGCAGGGCGATACTTCAGCGCCTTCCGCACCAGGCGAGGGAGCGCCGCGCTGAAGATCATCCGCCAGAGCGACCGGTGAATCTGCGAGGTGTTGTCGGCCGTCATGTAGATATTGTCGCCATTGGCGACGCTGTAGATCGCCCCTGGGAAAGGCAGCGGCTCGAGCGGCGGCCCCTTGAAGCAGTGCGCGTAGAAGTCGGGATTCTGAAAGGACAGGCGCCGCAGATCGAAGCGGACGATCGCCGAACTGCCGCAGGCTTGATTGAAGTTTTTTACGTTGAGGTACATGAACCGCCCGCCCTCGGGATGGATGAATCCCTCCCGAAAAAACCAGCCCGGCGCCTCGGGATGCTCCTCGACAAACTCGGCGAGACGGTGACTGACGCAGTCATCGGCATCCACGCACATGCTGTGCGTCGGATGGTAGCGGGCGCCGTAGTCGAGACCGGTGATGAGTTTGCGCGCTTTGTCGGCATTTTTCCGCGCGATCTCCGCGCTCAGCCCGTGGTCGTAGCCCGCGGTCGTGACTTCGTCCGGCCGGCGTGGTTCGGGCGCGGGGAAATCGACTTCGAGATACTCCACCTTCGGGTGCTCGAATTCCGTCAGCGGTCGCTCGTTGCACACGACGACCACCCGGAAGTCCGGCACCGTCTGCGCGCAGATCGACCGGAGGCACCGCTCAAAGAGCCGGCCCGCGAGCGGCCAGTCTCGCGAGAGCTTGGGGCTCTTGACGGGTACGACGAAGAGGAGCATGGCGGTGGTATCGTGGAGGCTAAAGCTGTGGCGGTTTTGATGACATTTGTAAACACGCAGCACCCGGTTTTAAGCAATCGCCAAGCCTCGTGGCAATGCGGCGACGGCCAATATCCGGCGGGGAAGGTGGAGGGAGCGTTTGCGCCCTCCCGCGCCCGGTCGGGTCGGGTGAGCACGCAACATGCATCGCCAGCGCTCCTCTGTGAGCCCGGCACTTGCCTGAAAATTCCCATTCCCTCCCGCAATATGCGCATCGCTCACTCCGGAACACCGTCTCGAAGGCATTTCGCCACTGGCATCGGCCTCGGCGAGTCTGACGGGTTGCGGCCCACGCGGGCTTCGCGCAAGATCATCGGCGCATGAGCAAAGCGATTCCCGAGTATCTCGAACTGGAAGCGGCGATCCTCGATGCGCTCCGCAACGATCTCGGGGACGGTGAATTTGAGCTGCTCGCGCTGGCGGTGCATCGCTTCCAGGCGACGTGGAATCTGCCCTACGCCCGCTGGTGCGCGACGCGTCCGCCGGCCCGGGCGTGGCGCGAGATTCCCGCCGTGCCTCAGAGCGTGTTCAAGCGATTCCCACTGAGCATCGCGCCGGACCAGATCACCACGACTTTCCGGACCAGCGGGACGACGGGGGAAAGTTTTGGGGAGCATCACTTCATCGACGTGCGCCTCTGCGCCGAGGCGGTGCGGCGCGGCTGGCAGGCGCTCGGCC
>JBGSYE010000038.1:0-10379 GCA_041751075.1 Chthoniobacteraceae bacterium | reverse complement strand
GAGCACCTCCGGCGCGACCGACACCTGCCCGGGGCCGAGCAGGCGCGCGAGTGCGGCGGCGGGAGTCGGACGCGACGCAGCCACTCAGCGCTCCTCGGGCTTCTTTCCAGGAATCACTTTCTCGAGACTGCCCCGGACACGATCGAAGAAACCGGGCCGCGCCGCGACAGGGCCGGGCCGATCGACTGGTTGCGCCACTCTCACCTCCGGCGTCGTGGGCGGCTTCTTTTTTGCCCTGGGCTTGGGCGCAGATGTGGAAGTCACAAGCGTGGGCGCCGGGAGCGCCGGCTCGATCGGGAAGCCATCGTGCGTGATGACGTTGCCCGTGGTGGCGCTTACGACGATGCGCCCGAGTTCCTGACCCGCGAGATTCGTGCAGGTCAAAGTCCAGAGCGGCACCGCCTCCGGTCCCGCCTTGCGCAACTGATAGTGAATCCTCACCCCGCCGGCATCGTTCGCCGCGGCAAAGAGCTGGACCAGCCCCGCCGCCTTGTCGGAATCGAACTTCACGATGTCTCCGCCGATCACTTCCTCCGGCTGCACGCTTTCGGCGAACTGCGACAGATTGCGCGAGGCCACGAGTTCACCGGCGGCGACCACGTATTCGCGCAGGCCGGTCTCGGACAGCTCGTCGTGGGTGAGCAGATACCAGCGCTCCGGCTCGGGCGTGCCTTCGCGGGCCTCGATGCGCGCGAGCTTTTTCGCTTCGCCTCTGGGGAGAAGCTTCAACGCATCGAGAGCCGTGGCCGATTGCGCGTGCAGCGCGCCGGCAGCGGCGAAGAGGATGACGGTGAAGAGCTTCAAGCGGCGCGCATTTTACCCGCAATGCCCCGTCCGGCAACGCCCGAGGAAATTCTTTACCCTCTACCTGCCGCTCCGCAGAGTCGCCCGGATGATCATCAAACCGAAAATCCGCGGCTTCATCTGCGTCACGGCGCACCCTGCCGGGTGCGCTGCGCACGTCCAGGAGCAGATCGACTACGTGAAAGCGAAAGGGCCGCTGCGCGACATGCCAAAGCGCGTGCTGGTGATCGGCGCCTCGACGGGCTACGGGCTGGCGAGCCGCATCGTGCCTGCCTTTGCCGGCGGCGCGGCGACGGTCGGGGTGTTCTTTGAGAAGCCGTCGGAGAACGGCAAGCCAGCCTCCGCGGGGTGGTACAATTCGTGCGCCTTCGAGCAGGCCGCGCACACGGCGGGATTGTACGCCAGGAGCGTGAATGGCGACGCTTTCTCCGACGAAATCAAGACGCGCACCATCGATCTCATCAAGGCCGACCTCGGCCAGGTCGATCTGGTGATCTACAGCCTCGCCTCGCCCCGCCGCACGCATCCGAAGACGGGGGTGACCTCGAAGTCCGTGCTCAAGCCGATCGGCGCGCCTTTCACCGCGAAGACGGTGGACACCGACAAAGGCACGGTCTCCGGCATCACGATCGAACCGGCGAACGAACAGGAGATCGCCGACACCGTCACGGTGATGGGCGGCGAAGATTGGGAGATGTGGATCGACGCGCTCACCGCGGCTGGCGCGCTCGCGGCGGGAGCGAAGACGGTCGCCTACTCCTATCTCGGGCCGGACCTCACGTGGGCGATCTACCGCGCGGGAACCATCGGCAAGGCCAAGGAAGACCTCGAAGCGACGGCGAGGCGGCTCCACGACAAGCTCTCGGCACAGGGCGGCGCTGCGTTCGTGTCGGTGAACAAGGCGCTGGTCACGCAGGCCAGCTCCGCGATCCCCGTGGTGCCGCTCTACATTTCGCTCCTCTACAAAGCGATGAAGGAGCAGGGCCTGCACGAAGGCTGCATCGAGCAGCTCCAGCGGCTCTTCGCCGAGCGCCTGTACAATGGCGCTTCGCCGCAACTGGACACCGAGGGGCGCATCCGCATCGACGACCTCGAGATGCGGCCCGACATCCAGGCGACGGTGGCGAAAGTGTGGCCGGAAGTGACGACGGAGAATCTCGCAGCTGTCTCGGATATCGCCGGCTACCGGCAGGAGTTTCTGCGGCTCTTCGGCTTCGGACTCGCAGGAGTGGACTACGAGGCGGAGGTCGATCCCGACGTCAAGCTCTCGTAGCGCGCGCATGCCTTCCAGGCTGCGCGCTACTCAGCGCGCGCCGAATAGCGGGCAGCTTGGAAGGCACGCTCGCTCTACACCTTCCCCGCACTCGGGCAGAGCGTGGCGATCTCGCATCCGGCGCAGTCCGGCTTGCGGGCGAAGCACCGACGCCGGCCATGCCAGATCAGCCAGTGGCTGAAGTGCGTCCACGAGTCGCGCGGGATCAGCTTCATCAAGTCCTGCTCGATCTTCTCGGGGGTCGTCTGCTTCGTGAGCCCGAGACGCTGCGAGAGCCGCTGCACATGCGTGTCCACCACCACTCCGATGCTGATCCCAAAGGCATTCCCGAGGACGACATTCGCGGTCTTCCGTCCGACACCGGCGAGCGCCGTGAGTTTCTCCATCGTGCGCGGAACTTCGCCGCCGTGCTGCGCGACTAGAGCAGCACAGCAGGCCTTGATGCTCTTCGCCTTCGCGCGAAAAAACCCGGTCGTCTTGATAAGCTCCTCCAACTGCTCCTGCGGCAGCGCGACGTAGTCCGCGGCCGACTTGCAGACGCGGAAGAGTTCCTTCGTCACGATGTTCACGCGCTTGTCGGTGCATTGCGCGGAGAGGATGGTCGCGATTAGCAGCTCGATCGGATTGCGGTGGTCGAGCTCGCAATGCGCGTCTGGATAGACGCGCGGCAGTGCGGCGACGATGGCTGCGGCGCGTTCGGCGCGCGTCACTTCTTTTCCGAAGTCGTCGGGACGCCGCCGAGTTCCTGCACCTTTTGCTTCGCCTGCTCCGCGTAGGGCGAGTCGGGATATTTCTCCACGATGTCCTGATAAGCCTGTGCGGCGGCTTTCTTCTGCCGCTCCCGGAAGGCCTTCACTTTCTCGGCCTGGAGTTCCGCCTGCGTCTTCTCCTTCTTGCAGCCAACCGCGCCACCGGAGAGCACTGCCATGAGGACGAGAACGAGAGACTTTCGGAACATGAGGGAAGGAATCGGAGAGCTGCGGGTGGGCCGCGACCGGGGCGTTTTAAACACTAATCGCCAGCCTTGGACACCAATAAGATGCAGCGCCCTGCGCCAAGCAGCGCAGCGGCGGCCGGGGCCTCACTTTTTCTCCGCGGGCTTCGCGGGCGCGGCCTTCGGCGGCGGAGTGGGCATGGGCAGCTCGCCTTTCGCCTGCTTCTCCAGCAGTTGCGCCCCGAGCCAGAGACCCTCGGCCGCGGCGTCGGCCACGGCTCCGTAGTAGGCGGCGATCTTCATGTAGTTGTCGATGGCGTTTTCGTTGCGGCCATTGGCCTCGTGAATCTTGCCGAGCAGGAGCATCGAGCGCGCGCGCAATTCCGGGGTGGCGTCCTTCGCCTTGATGACCTCGATGAGGAGCTTCATGGCGTCGTCGTCGCGCTTCTGCTCATGGAAGCTCTGGGCCTGCGGGAAGTTGGCTTCGAGCGCGTATTTCGACCAGCCGTAGAGTTTCTTGAGCTGCTCGGCGAACGCGCCGGCCTCCGCGGTTTTTTTCGCGGCCTCGTCCGTTTTTCCCTCCGCCTTCAGCGCCGCAGCCTGCTCCTGCAGCACTTTGGATTTTCCGAAGAGCGCGATGGCCTGGGCTTCCTGAGTTTCGCGCGGGGCCTTGGTGGGATCGGCGATGCCGGGCATCCGGTAGTCGAGCTCGATCTTGTCGTAGATCTTCGCGGCCTCGTCGTAGCGTTTGTTTTCGATGAGCGAACGCCCGTAGAGGTCGAGTTCCTCGGCGCCGTAGCGCAGATCCTCGCGATACACGGACTCCATTTGTGTGAGCGCCTTCGCCTTGTCCTGCTCGGCGATGAAACCGGAAACCGCAAAGGTGATCTTGCTCACGAGATTCGGGGCCTCCTTCGATTTCTCGAGCAGCGCGTCGAAGTACGCCTCGACGTCCTCCGCGCTCTTGATCCGCACGCGCTGCTGGAGCCGCAGCACCGCCAGGATGTTGTTCAGCGCCGTCGCGACGGCCGGGTGCTCCGGGAAGTCCGCGATGATGCGCTCCGAGGCCGCGAGACTTTTTTCGACGCCCTTCGTCCACTCCGCGCGCTTCGCTTCGTCCAAGGCGAGATACGGCCCCTGCGATTCCGCGTAGCCTTTCCAGAGCGCGCCGAGCTTCACCAGCGCCTCGGCGGCGGTGGGATGCTCCGGCTTCTTCTCGACGAATTCCTCATAGGTCGCGATCGCGTCCGCGCCTTTGCCCTGGCTGGTCTGAATCTGCGCGACGAAATCGTAGGCCTGATATAGCGCGTCATTCTCGCTGTACTTCTCCATGAATTCCTTCATCAGCGCCGAAGCCTCATCGTACTTTTGTTCGCCCGCCAGCGAACGTGCGCGGTCGAAATAGGAGAAGGGCGCCGGGGCGCTCTCCGGGTGTTTGCTGGCCAGCTCTTCGTAGCTCTGGAAGGCGGTCGCGGTATCGCCGGACGCCATCTGCGCCTGCCCGAGCGCGTAGAGCGCCTCGGGTTTCATCCGGCTGTCCGGGAATTTCTCGATGAAGGATTTCAGCTCCTCCATCGCGACCTTCACGTCTGTGCCGAGCTGGAGCTGGCCGATGTAAAAGGCGGCGTCCTCGGCCTGGTCGGTGCCGGGATACTTGTCCCGCACGGCGGTGAAGGCCCGCACCGCATCGTTGAGTTTGTCCGTCTTCATGTGGACGATGCCGATGCCGTACTCCGCCGCGACCGCGAGTTCCTTCGGCGGATCCTTGGCGAGGAAGTCCTGAAAGCTCTTGAGCGCTTCGTCGAACTTTCCGAGCTGCACCTCGGCCATGGATTTCTGCATCAGCAGTTCCGAGGTGTAGCGCCCTGTCGGATACGTCTCGATGCCGCGCTGGAGGAATTCGATGGCCTTCTCCGCGTTGGTGTATTCCTTGCCCGGCGCGAGGAACATTCCGCCGAGCACGAGGTCGAGATTGTCCCCGATCGGGTCGCCCTTGTGCGCAGTCTGAAAGGCTTCGTATTTCTCCACGGCCTTTCCGACGTTGCCCTGCACCGCGTAGCTGAGCGTCGTGAAGTAGAGGAGCTGTTTCTTCGAGTCGGCATCCTCCGTAAAGGGCTCGATGAAGTTGAAAATGACCCGGGCTTCGTCATGCTTCTCCATCTGGAAAAAGATCATTCCGCTCTTGAGCTTCGCGGTCACCGTCTGATCGGGGCGCGCCTCGATGACTGCAATCTTCTCGGACTCCTTGTCCGCGATGCGCTGGTAGAGGTCGCGGTTGGCGAGATCGCGATTCTGCGCGGCCTGCTTGGAGAGCGCGCGGAACTGTTCGACCCGGAGCTTCTGCGCATTGATAACGGCTTCCTTCGGAAACACTGCCCGATACGCCTCCAGCGCTCGCTGCATCATCGCCGGCTTCTCCTTTTCCCCGGCGTGGGAGCCGCGGGCGAAAAGCAGCTCGCCGATCTGAAACTGCGATTCATTGAGCAGGGCGAGGTCGCGGCGTTTGGCGATGATGTCGCGCAGGAGCCGCTCGGCTTCCTCGTAGTTCTTGTCGATCGCCGGGTCCGGTCCCGTGGCTTTCTCCGCCGCGACATTCGCGATTGTCCCGAGGGTCAGGCCGAGCAGGTACTGGCTGTCGAGGATCGTCGGGCTCTGCGGAAACTTCGCGAGATTCGCGCGCAACGCCGTCACCGCCTCGTCGTAACGCGCGATCTGGTAGAGCGAGATGGCCTTCGAGTAGTTCGCGGATTCGACCTCGCGGCTGTTCGGATACTTCGCGATGAAGGCGTCGAACTTCGCCGCCGCATCCGAGAAGGCCACCTCGCGCTCCTTGTTGCCGGGCTCCAGCTTCGAGGCCTTGGCCACGAGGATCTGCGGGATCATGCCGGCGGCGATCTCCAGCGTCGGGGCATCCACGCCGCGCACGGTGGGCAGCTTTTCAAAAGCCTCGACGCTCTTCTCGTAATCACCGGCGAGGTAGTACGTATAGGCCACGCGGAAATGCGCCTGCGGGACGGCCGGCGACGTCGGGAAGCGCGTGATGATTTCCTGAAACGACTGGATGGCCTCGGCAAACTTCCCCTCACCCGCGAGCGCGAGCCCATTTTCGTACATCTGAATGTCGCGCGTGACCTGGCCCGGCGCCTGAGCCGAGGCAGCACCGGAGAAGAAAACGGCCATCAGCACGGCCGCGAGCACGGAGAATCGGGAGGAGGTTTTCATGGGCGATCGGGAGTCCGGCAACGTAACGAGCGCGCGAAACCTGACCAACCCTTTTCCATTCCACCCGGAGCACGGGCATGTCTTCAAGGCTCCTCGCTGTGCGGTGCGCACGCCCTGACTAGCGAGCAGCCTTGAAGGCAAGCTCGCTCTACATCCGCATCGCTGCTCCCTATCTGCGCCACTTCGATGATCGCCGTGACCTTTGCCCTGCCGCAAGAAAGCCGCGACTTTCTCCGCGCTGTGCGGCGGCGCGACGACGTGACCGTGATCCACACCGGCATGGGACTCGCCCCGGCGGCCCGCGCGCTCGATGTATTCCTCTCGAAGACGCGCCCGGATTGGATGCTGAGCGGGGGCTTCGCGGGAGCCCTCGACCCGAGGCTGAAGCTCGGGGATCTCATCGTGGCGGAGAATTTCACCACTCCATCTCTGGTCACGCGCTGTCAGGGAATGCCGGCGCGCGGCACGCTCGTGAGCCGTCCGCGGCCGGCGGAACTCGTCGAGGAGAAAGCCGCGCTCTTCCGCGAGACTGGCGCACTGGCCGTGGATATGGAGACCGCGGCGATCGCGGCCGCCTGCCAGCGCGCCGGCGTTCCACTTCTTGCGATCCGCGCGATCAGCGACAGCGCGCAAGTTCCGCTCCCGGTGCCGCTCGCCGAGTGGTTCGACCTCGCCCAGCAACATCCCCGGCCTCGGCGATTGCTTGGTTACCTCTGCCGGCGGCCATCCGCGATCCTCCCATTTGTGCGCTTTGTGCGCGGGCTGCCCCTGGCTCGCCGCACTCTCACGGCAGCGATGCTCCGCGCGATCGCGACTCCCGAGACGTGACGCCTACGACTTCAGCGCCAGATTCGTCGGCAGCGGTGGCGGTGCGGTGGGAGCGGGGGCGGGAGCGGGCTTGCGATGCAGCGCCTCCTCATTGAGCCGGAATCCGCTCGGGCCTTCGTCCTGTCCGCCGATGTCCTTCTTTGCGATGTCGAGCGCGCGGCGGATCGCGGTCTTGTTCACACTGTAGGTCACCGCCGTCTCTTCCGTGATCTTCCCGGCCTTGAACAATCCGACGAGATCCTGCTCGAAACTGTGCCAGCCACTCTGGTAGCCCGCCTCGACGATTTCGTGGAAGTTCCGCAGCTCGCTTTCCCCCAGCAGGATCGCCTCCCGCGTGCGCATGCTGCTGCCCATGATCTCGGACACCATCACACGGCCGCCTCCCTCCTTCGGCGCGAGCCGCTGGCTCACCACGTAGCGCAGCGTGTCGGAGAGCCGCTGGCGGATCTGCTCCTCCTCATGGTGCGAAAACATGCCGATCACGCGATTGATCGACTGCGCCGCGCTGATCGTGTGCAGCGTGGAAAAGACGACGTGTCCCGTCTCCGCCGCAGTGAGCGCGATTTCCATGGTGTCGCGGTCGCGGATTTCGCCGACGAGGATGACCTTCGGCGCCTGGCGCAGCGCCGCGCGCAAACCCACGGAGAAGTCTGAGAAATCCTTGCCGAGTTCGCGCTGGCTGAAGGTCGCCTTCGCGTGCGGGTGCAGAAACTCGATCGGATCCTCGAGCGTCACGACATGCATCTCGTGGTTCTGATTCAGCTCGTTGAGCATCGCCGCGAGCGTCGTGGTCTTGCCGCTGCCCGTCGCGCCGGTGACGAAGATGAGCCCGGTCTTTTCCTTCACCATCTCGCGGAAGATCGGCGGCAGACCGAGCGCCTCCAGCGACGGAATCTTCGTGCTCAGCTTGCGCATGACGATGGCGTGATTGCCATTCTGCCGGAAGATATTCACGCGGAAGCGCGCGAGGTCCGGTACGGAGTAGCTGCTGTCGCACGAGCCGGTGTTCTTGAAATCGACGGCGAGGCGTTCGTTTCCAGTCATGAGTTTGCCCGCGATGGCCTCGACATGCGCGGGCTGCAGCGCGGGCGAGAGCCCGGGAATCTCGACGCCGGTGAGCTTGCCATGCACTTCCACCTGCGGCGGACGGCCTACGACGAAGAGCAGATCGGACACACCATCCCCGGCGCCGACCATCCTGCGGATGATGTCGTCGAGCGCGATGACCTGGGGCACCGCGCGCGGCGTCGCCGGCTGATTGATGTCACGCGCGCGCGATGCCGGAGGCTGGAGATTGCTGCGCGGCTGGATGGCGGAAGCCGTGGCGGCTGGACGGAGGGCGGCGGCGAATTCTTCTTGCATGGGATGTCCCACGCAAAGGGGCAACTTGTGTGCCACCTCGCCGGGAGGGGCGGCTTTCCAGCCGCCCAAGGCCCGCGGCGACTGGAAAGTCGCCGTTCCCAGTTACCTCCGGGCGACGCGCGAACGCTCGATCTCGACCCCGACAATGTGTAGCGCACTGAGCGTGGTCGTCGTCTCCTCATCCGCGTAAAGCGTCAGCCGGCCGCCCTTCGGACTGATGGCGACATAGTCGGGATGCTTCACACGATATCGCCTGCCATCCGAGGTCTTCACGAAAAATGGACGGAAGGGCTCGGCGTTCATCAATTTGCGGACCTCGTCAGTCATAGCGGGATTTACGCGCCGCGCCCGATTCCGCGCAACGGATTTTCTCGGGAGTCGAAGCTCACCTGAGAATGCTGAAAAAATGCAGGCTCATCGCGAGAAAGGCGAAGAGCACGACGATCGCGATGATCCAGGTCAGGAGCGGCACTCCAGTCCGCCGGGGACCCTGGCCGAATTCTTCTTCGAGGAATTTGTCGTAGTTGAAGTCGTCGTCTTCACCGGGAAGATCGAGACCGTCGGGCGCGCCGCTCCAGCCCGACTTCTCGCACGCACCGCACTCCGGACAGGCTTTGGCATTGAGCGGCACCTCTTCGCCACACACCGGGCAGGTGAAAGGGGCGCGCGCCATGTCCCCTCAGTACACGTCGCGCTTGTAGCGCTTCTCCTTCTTCATTTCCTCAACGTACTCCGCAGCCTGCTCGGGCGATTTGCCGCCATGTTTCTCGGCGATGCGCAGCAGCTCCGCATGGACGTCGCCGGCCATCCGCTCTTTGTCGCCGCAGACGAAAAACTCCGCGCCTTCTTCCAGCCACCGCCACACCTCCGCGGCGTGCTCGGCGAGCCGATGCTGGACGTACACCTTCTCCACCTGGTCGCGCGAAAACGCCGTGTCGAGGCGGAGGAATCCGTCCTGCACCCACTGCGTGAATTGCGGCTCGTAGAGGAAGTCGCTGGCCCTCCGCTGCTCGCCGAAGAAGAGCCAGTTGCGCCCTTTCGCGCCGAGCGCCTGCCGCTCCTCGAGATACGCCCGGAACGGTGCCACGCCCGTACCGGGCCCGACCATGATGATCGGGGTGTCGCCGCTGGCGGGCAGGCCGAAATGCTTTTGCTGATTCTGGGCCCACACGCCGGCGGTCGCGGCTTCGCTCCAGCGATCGGCCAGGAAGGTCGAACACACGCCTTTGCGCTTCCGTCCGCGGATCGTGTAGTTCACCGTGGCCACGGTGAGATGCACCTCGGACGGGTGCGTCTTGAGGCTCGAAGCGATGGAGTAAAGCCGCGGCTTGAGTTTGCCGAGCAGCTTCACGAACTCCTCAGGCGTGAAGCCGATCGCAGGATATTCGCGCAGGATATCAACGTAATCGTGCGCCTCGTTTTTCCCCTGGAGATACGCCCGCAAGAGATCCGTGCCGTCCGGCGCGAGCAGCATTCGCAGCTCGTCCGCACCGCGCAGCGCGGCGGCTTCGACAAATTTCCGATCCGCAAAGGCGATCGCGTAATCGGCGAATAGCGCTTCGCGCAGGGGCTTCGGCTGGCCGTCGCGTCCCGGCACCGGCTCGTCGCCAGTCGCGCGCAGGGCGGCGATCAACTCCTCGACGAGCGCCGGGCAATTCGCCGGCATGACGCCGAGTGCATCGCCGGCGAGATACGAAAGCCCGGAATCGCCGAGCGCGACCTCGAGATGCCGCGTGTCCTTTTCCGAGCGTTCCCCGGTCAGCTTCACATTCCCCGTGAGCCGCGCGCGCAGTGGATTCTTGAAGCTGAAAGCCGGAGCGGTGGGGGAATCCGTGGACATGAGGCGGGAACGATAGGGAAGCGCGGCGCGGGCTAGCAAGGCAGCAGCGCGTCGAAGCGCGCGGCGAACAATGCCGCGGCCTGACGCGCCACCTTCTCCACCGCGCACGGCGCGCC
>JBGSYE010000037.1:0-4304 GCA_041751075.1 Chthoniobacteraceae bacterium | reverse complement strand
CCTGCGCCTCGTCGCGAAACGCGGCCTTTTCATACAGGAAGCCTGCGACGCCACGCACGGCGGCATGGCCGCGATGATCGGCGGCGACGAAAGCGCCGTGCGCGCGCTCGCCGCGGATCAGGATGTCGATGTGGCGAATCTGAACAGCCCCGGCCAGATCGTGATCTCCGGCGAGACGACGAAGGTCGCCGCGGCGGTGGGGGTGGCCAAGGAGCACGGCATCCGCCTGGCGAAGATGCTCAACGTCGCGGGCGCCTATCATTCACGCCTCATGAATTCCGCGTTCCTGAAGCTCGGCGCCGAACTCGAAACGACTCCGATCGCGACCCCGCGTTTCTCCGTCATTTGCAACACCGATGCGCGCCCGGTGAGCGACGCGAGCGAGATCCGCGAATCGCTCAAGGACCAGGTCACCGGCACGGTCCGCTGGACGGAGACGATCGAGTATCTCGTCGATGACCAGCGCTGCGATCTCTTCCTCGAACTCGGCCCCGGCGGCGTGCTCGCCGGCCTGCTCAACCGCATCCGCAAAGGCACGCCGTGCCTGTCGATCAGCGACTGCGCCTCGCTCGCCGCCGCGTTGCCGGTGATCCGCGGGTAGCTTTTCCCCTCATCCTCATCCTCTTCCTCTTCCTCTTCCTCTTCCTCTTCCTCACCGCGGATCGAGGAAGATTATGAGGATGAGGATGAGGATGAGTGCCGCCCGCCGCCCGCCTTCCTATTTCAAAATCTGCACGGACATCCCGAACACCCGCCACTTCGGCGATTCGTAGATGTAGGCCAGCGAGAAGCCGATCGCGTTGGGTTTCGCGTCGTAGTGGCCTTCCAGGAGCAGGATGCCCTCGGTGTTGATGACCGGCGGCTTGTCGAAAATCGGCTGCGTATCCCGCGCGTCGCTGAGGTCGATTTTGCCGGTGATGAAGGGCTGGAAGGCACGCTCCAGCTTGCCGAGCGTGAGTTGTTCCTGCCACGCGAGCGAGGTCCACTCGTAGAAGTCCGCAAACGACTTTTGCTTCACCGCCGCATCGAACATCGCCATCGCTTCGTCGGTCATCTGCACCAGTTCATCCGCATCGGGCATCGGCTGGATCATCGCGGCGGTGAAGCCGGTTCCCTTGCCCATGAGCGTGAAGTGATTTTCCATCCGCTTGCCGCTCGCATCCTTCGGCGACCGCAGCGAGAAAACGCGCCACTGCCCGGACTCGAGCAGCAGGGTGATGTGAAACTTGAGCGTCTTCTCCGAGATCGTCCGGACCGTCACCTCCACCTGCGCCTCGCGGCCCTTGATCACCGGCGTCTCCATTTCCGCCTTCGCCGCCTCATGCAGACCGAGCTCCTTCAGCGTCCGCGCGAAGACGGCCTCGCTCTGCTGCGCTTGAAAGCCGAAGGCCGTGCTCGCGTAAGCCTCCGCGTATTTGCCGGCGGCGATGTCCTTGAAAAACTCCACCGTCGCGGTGACCGGATCATTCTTCTTCGACGCGCAACCTCCGAGCAGCAAAGCCAGGGCGACACACAACGGGGACAGCAGACGTGGGAGATTCACGCGCGCAACCAAGCCGAATCAGCGGCTCAACTCAAGCATCCGCCGAATCGGCAATTCCGCGCGCGCCCGCAGCGCCTCCGGCAGCACGATCTCCGGCTCCAGATCGCGCAGCGCCGCGTGCAGTTTTTCCAGCGTGTTCATCTTCATGAACCGGCAATCCGCGCACGCGCACAGCTCGGTCGGGCCGGGGATGAATGTCTTCGCCGGCAGCTCGCGCCGCAGCCGGTGCAGCATCCCGCTTTCGGTCACGATGACAAACGCCTCCGCCGGATTCTCGCGGCAGTAGCTGATCATCTTTTCCGTCGAGCACACCTCATCGGCCAGCATCCGCACAGCGAACGTGCATTCCGGATGCGCCACCACCGGCGCGTCCGGATACTCCGCGCGAATCCGCTCGATCGACTGCCGGGTGAACTCCACATGCACGTAACAATTTCCCCGCCACAGCTCCATCTTGCGCCCCGTCTGCTCCATCACCCACGCGCCGAGATTCTGATCCGGCACGAAGAGAATGTTTCGATCCGGCGGCGCCGCGTTCACGATCTTCACCGCATTGCCGCTCGTGCAGATCACATCGCTCAGCGCCTTCACGCCCGCGCTGCAATTGATGTAGGCGATGACGTAATAATTCTTCTCCGCGTGCTCGTGCAGATAAGCCGCCAGCTTCTCCGGAGGGCACGATTCGCTCAACGAGCAACCCGCGTCCAAATCCGGAAGCACCACCGTCTTCGCCGGGTTCAAAATCTTCGCCGTCTCCGCCATGAAATGGACCCCGCAAAACGCGATCACCTCCGCCTCCGTCTCCGCCGCCTGGAAGCTCAGCCCCAGCGAATCCCCCACGAAATCCGCGAGGTCCTGAATTTCCTTTCCCTGATAATTGTGCGCCAGAATCACCGCGTTCCGCTCGCGCTTCAGCTCCAGGATTTCTTCAACGAGATCGAGACCGATGGTGGGCATGGTTTATTGGGGTTGCGCCGCCTCCGGCGCGGGTTCGCGTTCGGCGCGGAGGACCAGCAGGAGGTCGAGATACGCCCATTTTTCTCCCTCCGTATTCACGACGAGGGTCCGACCGCCGTGAGAGACCACCGCAAAATCCGGGTGCTGAATCGTCACCGCACGGCCATCGGCCATGTGGACCGTGAAGGGCACATAAGGCGCCGTATCGAGCAGTTCTTTGATCACTTCCTTGGTCATGGCCACATCGTATCCGCTGCGGTCGAACGCGCAAGACAACGACCCCGCACTCAATCACCTCAGCGCGGTCGCTTCCCGCTTGCGCTCGCTCGCGCGGTCTTGCTTAATCCCGCGCTCCCGACGCCGCGGACCCCGCCCGGCGACCGGCGATTTCAGCCCCTACATCTCATCTTATGGATCTCTGCATTATTGGCTCCGGCTACGTCGGACTGGTCTCCGGCGCTTGTTTCGCCGAAGTCGGCCACCACGTCGTGTGCGTGGATAACGACCAGCGCAAGATCGACGCGCTCCTCGCCGGCAAAATCCCGATTTACGAACCCGGGCTCGAAGACCTCGTGCATCGCAACGTCGCCGCCAAGCGCCTTCGCTTCACCAATTCCATCGAGGACGGCGTCGATCATTCGCAGGTCGTCTTCATCGCCGTGCCCACGCCGCCGCAGGCCGATGGCAGCGTCGATCTTTCCTACATCGAGCGGGTCGCCCGCGAGATCGCGCAGGTGCTGAAGCCCGGCGAATATCGCGTCGTCGTCGATAAATCCACGGTGCCCGTGAAGACCGGCGAGAAGGTGGGCGACACCATCAAGCGCTACAACAAGAGCGCGGAATTCGACGTCGTCTCGAATCCGGAATTCCTCCGCGAAGGCTGCGCCGTGCCGGATTTGATGAACCCGGATCGCATCGTCATCGGCTCCGCCAGCCAGCGCGCGACCGACCTGATGAAAAAGGTGTATGAGCCGTTCCACGCGCCCATTCTCGTCACCGATGTGAACAGCGCCGAACTGATCAAGCACGCCGCCAACAGCTTTCTTTCGCTGAAGATCAGCTACATCAACGCCGTCGCCGCCATCTGCGAAGCCAGCGGCGCCGACGTGGAAATGGTGGCCGACGGCATCGGCATGGACAAGCGCATCGGGCGCAATTTCCTCAACGCGGGCCTCGGTTACGGCGGCTCGTGTTTCCCGAAAGATGTGAAGGCCTTTATCGCGATCAGCCGCCAGCTCGGCACGCCCTTCGCGCTGCTGGAGGAAGTGGAACGCATCAATGCCTCGATGCTCGATCGCTTCATCAGCAAACTGCGCGACGCGCTCTGGGTGTTGAAAGACAAGCGCATCGCCGTGTGGGGACTCACCTTCAAGCCCGACACCGACGACGTGCGCAACAGCGTGGCCATCGACCTCGTCAACAAGCTCGTGGCCGAAGGCGCGCACGTCACCGCCTACGATCCGAAGGGCGCGGAGAAAGCCGTCGAGTGGAAGCTCATCGACCCCGAAAAAGTGCAGCTCGCCGCCTCGCCCCTCGAAGCCGCGAAAGACGCCGAAGCGCTGCTGCTCGCGACCGAGTGGAAGGAATTCGTGAACGTGGATCTGAACGAAGTGAAGGCGGCGATGCACACGCCGCTGGTGTTCGACGGCCGGAATCTTTTCAACCCCGAGACCATGCGCGACTTCGGCTTCACCTACTACGCCGTCGGGCGGCCCGGGGCGTAGGTCCGCGGGCGCGGAGCTTCCGGGGAGCGCGCTCGTCCCGCGTGGTGGCGGGGGCGTCCCGCCGCCGCGAACTGTCGGAA
>JBGSYE010000036.1:0-8001 GCA_041751075.1 Chthoniobacteraceae bacterium | reverse complement strand
CCGGAGCCGGCATTTCCAGCGCCCATCGACGCCCAGCCGCCAAAGCCGGGCGCGCACGATTTCTCCCAGGTGCCGGACGAAGTGCTCGAGTACTTCAAGAACACCGAAGGCCGGCCTTTGCGTCGCGACTATCTCTTCGACCCGATCTTCCAACCCGCGCTCCCCAATGATCTCCCGAAGAGCAAAGCGACCTATCGCCAGCAGTAGCCCGCTCCACTTTGCGGGGCTGCTGCTGCTCTGTGTCGCCGTGGCTGCTGCCGAGACCTCCCCGGCAACGGTTGCTCCTGCCGCGGAGTCGATCGAACCGGAGATCCAGACCGAACTGCACGGTTACACGCAGCTCGCCCGCGATGCCGCAGACAAGGAGAAGTGGCAGCTCGCCGACCATTTCCTCGGGCTGCTCGTCGAGCTGCCGATCCCGGATACCGCGAAGAAGGCGTCACTCCGTGAGATCGCAGAAAGCTTTGAAAAGAAGCACGAGCGCAGCAAAGCCATCGCCATCTATGAGAAGATCGCGGAGCTGCTGGCGGAGGACGCAGACTCGCCGGAGATGCTTTTCCGGGCGGCCGAACTCTACCGCGACGCCGGCGCCTACGGTCGCGCCATCGCGCGCTTTTACTCCGTGCTGAATTCCGCGCTGAAGGTGAAGAACAGCGAACTCGATGCCTACCGCGTCCTCACCCAGCGCGCGCAGATCGAGATCGCGGAGACGCACTTTCTCGCGCGTGACTACGAACAATCGCGGAAGTTTTGCGAGCTCGCTCTGCGTCTCGATCTCTCGCCCGAGCAGCGCACCCGGCTGCAGTTCCGCCTCCTGCACTGCCAGTATGTGCTTGGCGATTCGAACGGCGCGATCCTCGCCGCCACGAAGTTCCTCCAGGACCATCCAGACGATCCGAACGCTCCCGAAACCCGCTACCTGCTCGCGAGCGCGCTGCGCTCTGTGGACCGGCGCAAGGAGGCGCTGGAGACGGTGCTGGGGCTCCTGCGGATCGAGAATGCGCGCAAGGAAAAGAACGTCGAGCGCTGGGCCTACTGGCAGAAAAAGACCGGCAACGAATTTGCCAACGACTACTACCAGCGCGCCGATTTCCTCAGCGCGCTCACCATCTACCAGACGCTCGCCAAGCTCGGCGAAGACCCCGACTGGCAGTGGCCAGTCATCTATCAGATGGGGCTGTGCTTCGAGCGGTTGCGGCTCGTGAGCCGCGCGGCGGAGGCTTACAAGTACATCATCGAGCAGTCGGAAAAGTCCGACCGCGCCGCGCAGACGCTGCCGGAGAGCGTCAGGAATCTAATCCAGATGGCCCGCTGGCGGGGCGAGCAGCTCGCCTGGCAGCACACCACGGAGACCCATCTCCAGCGCCTCCTCGGAGAGCCGCAGGATCTCCCCGAGCAAGCCTCGATCGCGCCCACTGCGCCGCCTTCCGCCACCCCATGAATCTCGAAGCCACCCTCCAGGAGCACACTGCGCTGTGCGGCCAGATCTACGAATTGATGATCGAGGAAAACCGCCACCTCAGCACCGTCGGCACGCCGCCGGAGGACGCGCTGCTGGAAAAGAAGCGCACCCTGCTCGCGGCGCTGACTCCTTCGTTGGAGCGTCTGCGCGGTGTGAGCGGCCAGGCGACCGCGCCTGAGACGCGCTCGATCATCGAGAAGGCGATGCAAACGATCCTCAAAGCGCTGCTCCTCGATCGCGAAAATGAGCAGCTCCTTTTGAAATCGACCATCAGCCGGCGGGGAAGCGGCATTCAACCGCGGCCCGCGGCATCGCATCTGCAACGCATCTACGGGCAACCGACCCTGCCCTAGCGCGTCCCACTTTCATGGCCATTGAAAAAATACTCGTCGTCGATGACGAGCCGATCATCCGCAAGAGCTTCGAGGAACTGCTCCGCCCGAAGCGTTACGGAGTGACCACGGCCGGCACGCTTCAGGACGCCGAGCGCCTGCTGAAGCGCGACTGCTTCGACCTGCTCTTTCTCGATATCCGGCTCCCCGACGGCGAGGGCTTCGAGTTGCTCGAGCGACTCTCGACGGAAAAGCGCCGCCCCCTCGCGATCATGATGAGCGGTTTCGGCACCATCGAGACGGCCGTCGCCTGTATGCGCGGCGGCGCTTTCGATTATCTGGTGAAGCCCTTTTCCATCGGGCAGATCGAGGTGCTGGTGAAGAAGGCCGAGGCCCACCAGCAGGTCCTGCAGGTGAATCAATATCTCGCCGCTCAACTCAGCGACGCGAGCGACCTCATCGGCGACAGCCCTGCCATCGTGGCGCTGCGTTCGATGTTGAAAAAAGTCGCGCCCACCGAGGCCACCGTCCTCATCCAGGGCGAGAATGGCACGGGCAAGGAACTCGTCGCGCACGAGATCTACCACGCCAGCGCGCGCTCCGGGGCGCCGTACATCAAGGTGAATTGCGCCGCCGTCTCCGACACCTTGATCGAGAGTGAATTTTTCGGCCACGAGCGGGGCTCTTTCACGGGCGCCACCGAACGTCGCGAGGGCCGCTTCGAGCTCGCCAATGGCGGCACGCTGCTCCTCGACGAGATCAGCGAAATTTCCCCGCGTCTCCAGGCCAAGCTCCTGCGCGTGCTCCAGGAGCGCGAGTTTGAGCGAGTAGGCGGCACGAAGACGATGAAGACCGATGTGCGCGTGCTCGCCACCACCAATCGCGATCTGAGCAAGGCTGTTGCGAGCGGCGAATTCCGGGAGGATTTATTCTACCGGCTCAATGTCTTCCCCGTCCACGTCCCGGCGCTGCGCGAGCGGCAGGAGGACATCCCCGTCCTGGCTGAACACTTCCTCCAGCGTTTCGCCCGCCGGCACGCGCTCCGCATCCCTGGCTTCTCGAGCCACGCCCTCGCCGCCCTGCAGGCGCACGCGTGGCCCGGAAATGTGCGCGAGCTGCAAAACACCGTCGAGCGGGCCGTGATCCTGACGGACAATGAAACGCCCGTCCCGCTCGCCGCGCTCGGCCTGGCCTACGCGAGTGGTTCGCCGGTGGCGCGCATGCTCGAGCCGGTGACGAACGGGCAATCCGACAGCTCCCACGGAAAACGGAACGCCACGCCCATGATCGGCGCCGTGAAGCCGCTGCACGAGATCGAACGGCTCCACATCCTCTGGGCGCTCGAGCAAACCGGCGGCAATCGCACGAAAGCCGCCGCGCTTCTCGAAATCAGCATCCGCACCCTGCGCAACAAGCTTCACGAGTACCGGATCGCGGAAGCAGTCTGCCAATAAGAGCGGCTGCTCTGGCGGGCGCGATCGAGTTGGCCACGACCGCCTGGCGTGCGATAGCTCGCCTTATGAGTTCACCCTCCCCTGAGCAAGTGCTCGCGCTCCTGCCGCTCGCGTCGGCATGGGCCGCCGAGCAGGAAAGCCGCATCCTGGCGCAAGGCGATGCCCTCAGCGACGCGCAGCTCGCCGACGCCCGGGCGATCGGTGTCGCCAGCCCGGAAGCGGTGAGGTGGCTCGCGGTGGCGCAGATTCCCGTCCCGGAAAATCCGGTGCTCGCGATGGCGGCGCAGACCGCCGGCCTGGTCTTCTCGACGGCCTCGGGGCTGACTTTGCGTTACGGCATCTACCTCCGTGCCGATCGCGCGAGCGACCGGCAACTTCTCGCGCACGAACTCGTCCATGTGCGCCAGTGCGAACGCTTCGGCGGCATCGAGCCTTTCCTCCGCCAATACCTGACGGAGTGCCTGAACGTCGGCTACGCGCAGTCGCCACTGGAGCAGGAGGCGATCTCCATCGCCGCGCGGGTCTGCGCCGGCTGAGCGCCTTACTGCAGCAGCCGGAGCACCGACTGCGGGAGCTGATTCGCCTGGGCCAGCATCGCGGTACCGGATTGCACGAGGATGTTGTGCTTCGCCAGCTCGGTGCTCTCGGAGGCCACGTCCACATCGCGGATGCGGGAGATGGCGGCTTCGATATTCTGCGCCTCGATCGCGAGCGTCGTGGATGCCACATCGAGCCGGGATTCCGCGGCGCCGAGGATGGCGCGTTCGGTGGCCACGTCTTCGATCGCCGCGATCACCATGTCCGCGACACTGGCCGAGGCCACGCTGATGTCGTAGGCCGGCGGCGAACCCTGCGCGAGGATCGCGGCCATGCTGCCATCCTGGAGGTTGTTCTCCGCGATGGTCATGGTCTGGCCCGCGCCTTCCCCGATGGTCACGGAGAGGCCGGTGGCGTTCGGTCCGAAAAGCTGGATGCCATTGAAAGTGCCGAGCGGTGTCGGGATCGAGCCGCCGCCGATGGTGTCCTTTAGCTGCTGCTGGAGCGCCTGAAATTCCGTCTGGTAAAGGGCGATGTCGCTCGGGTTCTTGGTCACGTCCTTGGCCATCATCGCCAGCTCGCTCATGCGGGCGAGCACCTTGCTCATGCTGCTCATGAAGCCGTCGGCCGTCTGGATGTAAGACTTGGCATTCTGCACGTTCGTATTCGCGGCGTGCAGGCGCCGGTTCTGCGCGTACATCTTCTCCGAGACGGCGAGGCCGGCGGCGTCGTCCGAGGGCTGGACGATTTTGGAGCCGGAGCTCAGGCGGTTCAGAGCCTTGTTCAACATCTCCTGGTTGCGGCTGAGATTCCGCGCGGCGGCGGTGGCGGCGGAGTTGGTATTGATGATCATGGGTGTGGTGAGGTGAGTTCTTGCGTTCGGAGAGGGCGGGAAAGTGCGGGCGGAAGTGCGGCGCTCGGCGGACGTGCGGCGGCGAGGTTGCTCTCCTTTGCCTGCCGATAGATTTCGTCGCGGAAGATGCTGAGGTTACGCGGTGCGGAGATGCCGATCTTGACCGTGTCGTGATCGATCCGCGTGACGCGAATCTCGATCTCGTCACCGATCATGATGCCTTCACTGGCTTTGCGGCTGAGGATCAGCATACGGGCTCAGGCGCGACCGGCGGTCTCGCGTTCGTCGATCAGCGCGTGTTTGGCCGAGAAATCTTCGCTGTTGGCGAGGATGACCTGGCGACCAAGCCGGGTCCGGCGATTGACCACGATGGGGCCGATGAGATTGGCGGTCACATATTGCCGCTCGGAGTTGTGGACGGTGACGATGTTGTAGATGAGCGCGTCATCCGTGGCGGTGAGGCCCAGCGCCTCGGTGTCGTCGTCGCCGAGCGCGAGTTCGTAGTCGGGGAGCAAATTCTGCGGCGACACGGCGAGAAAGTGGATCTCTTCTTCGCCGAGCGAGCGGAGGCTCACAAAGGGCCAGCTCTCGGGCAGCGCCGTGACTTGAAAGCGACGCAGTTGCGGCATGCCGATGAGTCCGGCGGGAAGCTCGATCTCCAGCGCATCGAGGCCGGGCTGGGTCGGGAGGGATTCGGTCGTGAATTGCATCGTCGTTGTCGCTTGCGGAATGCATAGCCGGATGCGTGCCAGGCGCAGTGTAGGAATCCGTTACCTCGAAAGAAACCGTATCCCGGCAGCTGAGCCAGCGCCGTTCGATGGCTCGTCCTCAGAATCGTCCGCGTCCTCGAACGATGGCGAATGATCGAGGCCGAGTAGGCGGACGAATCCCGCCTCAGCGCAGGTAATCGAGGAGGGACATGCTCAGCGCCTGCGATCCGCTCTGCAGCGCGGCCTGATAGGCCGTCTGCGTCTGCCGCAGTTCGACGAGCACTTCCGAGAGATCCGCGTCGGTGTCCGCTCCCGTGAGCTTCTCGAGTTCGGCAAAGCGGGACGCATTCTGGCTGCGATCGATTTCGAGCCGCGTCTGCTTTGCGCCGATGTCGGCGATCGTGATCACGAGATCGTCTTCGCTCGTATCGAGTCCGCCGCGCGTCGCGAGCACCGCGCCCACGCTTCCGCTTTGCAGGGCATCGCGGAGGGCGACGACGTTGTTGATGAAGTCGGCGAACTGCTGATTCTGCGCGCCATCGGTGAAAGGCGACACCTTCCCGCCTTCGGAGATCCGCACCTCGGGCCCAGACGCCGCGCCGGCATAGCTCACGGAGACGATGTTCCCATTCGCATCGCGCGTCGCGGTGAAGGGCGGCGTGTCGGTCTTTGTGCCGGCGAAGACGTGCTCGCCGGCGTATTTGGTATTCGCGATCTGCAGCGACTGCTCGAGCAAGCCATTCACCTCGGTGGCATAAGTGCGCATGGCATCCGGACCGGAAGTTCCGCTGCCGAGGACGCTGATTTCGCCGACGCGGTCGGAAGATTTCTTGAGTTGCTCGACGGCGGCAAAGCTCGACTGGCTGATATTCAGCGCGCGTCCGTTATTGCGGGCAAACTGCTGAATCTGCTGTTTCTCCGCCTGGATATTCAGCACCCGGCCCATCGCCGCGGGATCGTCGCTCGGGTTGGTCACGCGCTGGCCGGTGGTCGCCTGCTGGTTGAGCTGCGCCTGCCGAGCGGTGAGATCCTGGAGTCGCGAGACCAGCGTTTTCGAGACGGTGTAATTCGGGATGCGCATGGCTGCGAATTACGGAGCAGTGCGGTTGATCAGCGTGTCGAGCATGCTGTCCACGATGGTCAGCACGCGGGACGACGCCTGGTAGGCGCGTTGAAATTTGATCAAGTCCGCCATCTCTTCATCCATCGACACGCCACTGACGGCGTCGCGCTGCCTGGTGATCAACTGCTGGACGAGATCCTGATCGCCTAGCTTGCTGTTGATGGAGGAGAGCTTCACGCCGAGGCCGGTCACCGTCTTGCCGTAGAATTCACTGATCGTGCCGTCGATCGACGCGCCGCCGCCGGTCGAGAAGGTCTGCCGCGCCACGTCGGCGACGGCGAGCGCGATCTCATTCGCACCGGCGTCGGCGGTCGCGGTGCTCTTCAGCGTGTTGATATTCAACGAGGCATCCAGGGCCATGATCCCGCTGCCAGGTGCGGCGTTAAAGAAGTTGTTGCCCGTCGGGCTGTAGGCGGTGTTCACCGCGGCGGTGATCTGGTCCGCAGTGCGCTTGAGGTCGTCGCGCAACTGCTGGATGGCGCCGTCGCGGACCCCGACCTGCCCTTGCAGCGAACCGCCTTTCAAGGCCAGCACTGTGGACGGAGCACCGCCGGAGACTTGCGCGCCGTCGAAGCTCAGGCCGCGAACGACGGAGCGATCGACCAGCACCACATCCGCACCAGAGCCGTCCTTGGCAGTGATTCTGACCTGTCCGTTGCCGTCCGCGATCGGCGTCGCGGTGAAGTCGATGAACTTCGAGAGATCCTCGAGCCGAGCCTGCCGCTGATCGCGCAAATCCAGCGCCGAGAGCGGCCGGTCCGCCTCGAACTTGGCGATCTCCACGTTCAAGTTTGCGATCTCGTCGAGCAGCCGGTTCGCTTCCCCCACGCCGGTATCGACTTCGCTCGTGAGGTCGGCTTGGAGATCGGCGAGCCGCGCGTCGGCGACATTGAATTTATTCGCCAGAATGTCCGCCTTTTCCAGGAGCACAGGCTTCAGACCGGCATCGCGCGGGCTCGCAGCGAGACCTTCGAAGGCGTTGAAGAAATCATTGATCGCCGCGCTCAGCCCGTCGCTCGAGTGCGTGACATCGCCGATGAAGGCGGAATCCTCCGAGCGATTGATCTGCTCGCCGAGATTCGCCTCGGCGCGCTCGAGCCCGCTCTGCTGGGCGGACAGAAAGGTGGTGCGGGAGCTCTCTCTCGTGACGGCCACGTCCAGGAAACGGTCTCGGATGTGCTGGATGCCGAGCGCTTCCACGCCGTTCCCGACCGGGCCGAGATGCGAGTCGATGATCACGCGGTCGCCGAGCTGCACGCGCTGGCGGGCATAGGACGGGTTGTTGACGTTCGCGAGATTGCGTCCGGCCACCTGCACGCCCGCCTCATGGGCGGCGAGTGCTCTGGCGGCTGATTGGAGATTACCGAGGAGTCCGGACATACGTTAGCTGTGCTCCAGGAGTCGGCCGATACCGGCGGCGGCTTTAAGTTTCATTCGCCCATTCGGCGCGTAAGTGCGCGAGACCGCGCCCGGCGCGAGCCGCTCGCAGACTTCCTGCATCACCTCGACGGTGCGGGCGAGGAGCAGTTG
>JBGSYE010000035.1:0-2571 GCA_041751075.1 Chthoniobacteraceae bacterium | reverse complement strand
CCACGCGGTAGATCTTCGTTTTGTCGAGCGCCTGGAGCATCACGCGGCGAGCCTCCACCTGCGCCTCGAAAGCCACCATGAGACTGCCCTTTTCCCACGCCGCTGGAAAATCCGGCGGCAGGATGACCTGAAACGACGCCGAGATCCCCTGTTCCGTGGAAAATTGCGGGCCGCTCGCGGTACCAGCGCCGGTCTTGCAGCCGTCCTCGCCCGCGCTTTGCAGGCTGGAAGCCTGCGCCACGTCCACAGGCAGAGATGCCTGCACTACTACGGCGTTCGCCGCGGCCTTCGGCTTCGGCTTCACGATCTCCATGCCGATGGCCAGCGAGTGCGCGCAGATGCGCCCTTCGCGGCGCGACTCCCGGCAGGTGCAGAGATTCTCCACATTCGACGCCGAGAGGATCTTTAGCCCCGCGCGCACCTCCGAGTCCGCCGTCTTCACCCGCCCTTGCAGCAAAGGCGACGCATACGTGGCCTCGATGACGCGTCCGGCGTCATGAATCGACCGCGCCTCACGCAGCGCCTGCCAGCCGCCGCATTCGGAGAGGAAACGTTCGGTGATGGGGATCAGAGGCGGGAAAGTTTGAGGGTTGAGAGCCGAGCGAAGCGAGACAGCCGATGGCGCTGATTTCAAAAACAAATATCGGCAATTGAGTGGCGGGCGGGTTTAGTCCCACGCTCCGCTTCGGGTCGCACGGTTTTCTTTACTGCAAAATCGGAGGCTCGGTATGCAGGACCACAGGCTCGTGCTCACCGGCGCCACTCCACTCTCAACGCTCAAGATTCAACTTTCCCGAATGAAAATCATCGCGGTCGCCAATCAGAAAGGTGGCGTCGGCAAGACCACGACCTCCGTGAATCTCGCCGCCTGCCTCGCCGATCTCGGGCATCGCATCCTGCTGATGGATCTCGATCCGCAGGCCAATGCCACGAGCGGTCTGGGCTTTGAAGGAATCGAAGGTGAGAGCGTGTACGGGCCGCTGCTGGGCGATGGCCGGATCGTGGAGAAAGTGATCCCCACGCGCTGGGAGCGGCTTTTCCTCGTCGCCGGCGATCTCGATCTCGCGGGTGCGGAAGTGGAGGTCGCCCGGGTCGAGGATCACCTCACGCGGCTCCGCACCGCCATGCAGGAGCTGCGTGATGATGCGCCCTTCGACTACATCCTGCTCGATTGCCCGCCATCGCTCGGCATCCTCATGACGAATGCGCTTGCCGCCGCCGACGAGCTGCTCATCCCGCTCCAGTGCGAATACTTCGCACTCGAGGGACTCTCGAAGATTCACCACGTCGTCGCGCAGATCCGCGATTGCGGGGCGAATCCCGAGCTGACCATGGGCGGCATCGTCATGACCATGTTCATGCGGAACAACCTCGCCACGCAGGTCATCAATGAAGTGCAGACGCACTTCGGCGACCTCATCTATCGCACGGTGATCCCGCGCAGCGTCCGCCTCGGGGAAGCGCCGAGCCACGGCCTGCCGATCATCCGCTACGAGCCGAGTGGCCTCGGCTCCACCGCCTATCGGGCGCTGGCCGCGGAGTTTCTCGCCCGGCATGCCGCGGTCGCGTCCGCGGCCTGAATCTTGCAAAGGCCACCGGCACTCATGCTCCCACTCCGACCCCTCCCTTCCGCCGCACTCATCGCTGTCGCCCTGGCCTTCAGCCCCTCTGCGCTGGCCCGCCCCGGCTCGCTCGTGAAACACACCGTGTCCGGCTCCGGCACCTTCGAGCAGGGGCGCGGGATGCGCGCCGAGGTGAATCGCGCGACGTTTCATCCCATCGATCAGCACTTCGCGCTCTCGGTCTCCGGGCGCATGGGCTGGGTCATCACCGGGCAGTGGAAGCGCGATGGCGACGAAGTCCTCCTCGTCGTCTCGAACATGAACAACACCCCGGCGCGCGGCTCCGGCGAGTTAAAGATCGACGGCCGAGGCAATGTGGAGTCGGTGAAATTGTCGGGCACGAGCCGTGGCGGAGCGTACAAGGTGAGGTTTAAGACCGGTGCTCAATCCGCGTCGCCGCCGCCCTCGGTGCGGCTCGGCCCCGGCAGCAGTGCGGAGCGCCCGGAGTCACCCATCGTTCGCGAGCGCTACGTGTTTGACCGCTCACGGCATGGCCGCGGCGCGCTCACCTTTTCGGGCTCCGCGCCGATCCACCTCGATTCCGCGGAAGTAGAAGTCTCCGCAAGCGGGCGTGCCTCCATCCGAGCGGATGGCGGTGGCGCCACCTATCGCTTTGAAGGCACCGCGGGCTCCAGTGGATCGCGCGAAGACCTCGACCTCGTCCTGCATTCCTCCTCCAGCAGGGGCGTCGTCACCGGCACCGCGCGCATGGATCGCTCCGGGCGCGCAGTGGAGCACCTCGCCTTGCAGGGCTGGCTCGCCAGCCGCCCCTTTCAACTGACCTTCCGGGCGGGACGATAAGCAGGCATCCCCCGGCGGCGGGAGGCTACTCAATTCAGGGTGACAAGGCAGGCCGGCCGCAACTGCCCGGGGACACCCCCCCTTTTACGGGCGCACCACCACCGGAGTGCCGACTCGCGGCCTCCTTGAAGCACTGCCGCGCTTTCCG
>JBGSYE010000034.1:0-8452 GCA_041751075.1 Chthoniobacteraceae bacterium | reverse complement strand
CTGCTCGACGGGCTCGCGCGCACCGGAGCGACCGTGCTCCCCGGGATGCCGGTGTTCTTCGACAAATTCGCGCAACTCACGGAGGTGCCTCCGCTGCCATCCCTGCGCCTGTGCATCTCCGCCGGGGCGCCACTGCCGGCGGCGGTGGGTGAAAAGTTCACCCAGCGTTTTGGGCGGCGCATCCATACCTTCTACGGTGCTTCGGAATGCGGCGGGATCGGCTACGACGCCGCGGACGCAGGGAGCTACGCGGAGAGTTTCGTCGGCACGCCGATGCAGGGAGTGAAAATCGCGGGCGGCAGTGACGAAGGCGCGCCGATCGAGGTGCGGGGTGCCGCCGTGGGCGACGGATATTTTCCCGCTCCAGACGCGCAGACACTCGACGGCGACCGCTTCATCCCCGCGGACCTGATCCGCCAGACACCACGCGGCATGTTTCTCGCCGGGCGGATTTCCGACGTGATCAATGTGGCGGGACGAAAGCTCAATCCGCTCGAAGTGGAGACGCGCATCGCCGAACTCCCCGGCGTGCGCCAGGCCGTGGTCTTCGGCGTGCGCTCGGAGTTGCGCGGCGAGGAAGCCGTCGCGTGCGTCGCCGGCTCAGGCTTCACGCGCGACTCGCTCCTGCGTCTCTGCCGGAAGCGGCTGAGCGCCTGGCAGGTGCCGCGCGATGTCTGGATCGTGCCGGAGATCCCTGTGAATGAACGAGGCAAGATCAGCCGGCGCGCCCTCGCAGAGCGCTACTGGAGCGAAATGAGATCCGGCGAGGAACGGTGACCCGGTACTTGCTTATCATCGAGAATTTGCCTTGGTGATTGCCCCCGCCGATGCCCGTTTCGAGATGACCACCCCAGAGGTTTATTACCTCCACATTCATGGAGAGCAGAAAGGCCCGTACACGCAGCCGCAAGTCGATCACCTGCTCAATTCCGGCCTGATCGCCGAGGAGACGCTCTTCTGGCGCGAGGGGCTCGATCAGTGGCAGCCGGTGACGAGCCTGGTGATCCGGCGAATGCAGCCGAATCGCTGGGCGCGCTGGCTGACGGTCCTCGGGATCACCGTCGTCCTGCTGATCCTCGCGCAATTCTTCGGGCCCATCACGCTCATCGGCTGGCGGGAGACGAATCAGCACGACTTCACTCCGCGCGCCGCCTATTGGCGGGCTCGCGACGCCGTCCGCAATGGCGCCCTCGCCCCAGGCGCACTCGTCGATTTCCAGGAAATCGCCGCCGCGACCGTCCAGATGAAAGCTCCGGACACTGCACGGATACGCGTGCGCGGCGAAGTCACCGAAAAGGACGGGCGTCCGCGCACTGCGGCATGGGAGGTGACTATGAAGTTCGATCCAGCCGCGCGCGAATGGTCGCGCCTCACGGTACAGGAAGTCGCGCCGACGCCATGATGCCTGCGCGCCTGCTCCCCTTTCTTTTCAGCGTCCTCATTCTCGGCAGCCCTGCTACCCGAGCGCAGAGCGGCGCTGCCGGTGAAGCCGAAGCGCAAAAGTGCGAGGAGCGGATCGCCGCGGCCCGGCGCGACGTGCTCGCGAAATACGAAACCGCTCTCCAGGAGTTGCAGCTCGGAGCGCAGAAAGCCGCCGACCTCGAAGCCGCGCTCACGATCCGCGATGAAATGCGCCGAGTCTCCGGGGAGGGCACCCTCACGGAAAAGCATCTGCTCCCCGCGCCGAAAACCGTGCGGGCGCTCCAGGAGCAAACGCTCGAACGCATGCACGATCTCGTCTCCCACCTCGTGCAGGAGACCCTGCCAAAGCTGATCGAACTCAAGAAATCCCTGACCATCGCGGGACGACTCGAAGAGGCCGTCGCCGTGCGCGGCGAAATCGAAAGGCTGCAGGACAGCTATCTGCCGCTCGTCACGGCAAACGAAAGCAGCGTCACCACGGCCGAGGCTTTGATCACCGCCTATGCCGCGGATCGCACCCGTGCGGACAAGATCTACAAAGGCCAGCGCATCCTCGTGCGCGGGGTCGTCGGCGGCTTCCGGGCCGACCCCGCCGATGCGCGCGCGTTCCATCTTTTCCTCACCGGTGGGACATCCGGCGGGTGGGTCCAGGCGCACCTCGGCAGCGAACTGCGATGCCGCGAAGAGCGCAGCGGGCGCAATGGAACAGTGCTGGTCATCTCACCCGCCGAGGGAGAGGCGGTGCGGGTGCAGAAAGGGCAGGCCTTCGAACTGCGCGGAGTCTGCGACGGTTTCGATGAGACGGTGCGCCTGTCGAAGTGCGAGCTGCTGCGCTGAGCAGGCGGGGGCGCCCTCATCATCTTCATCCTCATCCTCATCTTGATCATTTGGCGCGGGGATGAGGATGATGAGGATGAAGATGAAGATGATGAGGCAGTCTCCACCTTCTGGCTTTTCGCCCACCTTCATCCCGCCCCACCCCCGGCATGTCCCGTGCTCAGCAGGACGCGCCCATTATCCGAGCCCAAGCCGGCGTCCAAGATTCTCCGTCCCAGCGGAGAGCCTCGAGGCCGATTGGTGCGGGCATCCTATCCGAGCCGCCCCATTCATGATCGCCCAGCACAACCGCATCCTGATCGTCGATGACAGCCCGGCAGTGGTCTCGATGCTCGGGAAATTCCTCGCCGAACCCGAAGGCTGCGGCGCCCCGCATGTCGCCGACGCCTCGCCCTTCGAGATCGAGACCGCCCTCCAGGGCGAAGAGGCCCTCGCCAAAGTCGTTGAGGCGCATCGAGCCGGGCGGCCCTTTGCGCTGGCCTTCGTGGACATCCTCATGCCTCCGGGCTGGGATGGTATCGAGACGATCGCGCGCATGTGGGAGGTGGATGCCTCGCTGCAGATCGTGGTCTGCACGGCTTGCGTGGATTTTTCCTGGGGGAAAATCACGGCCCGCCTCGGCGTGAATGAGAACTTCGTCATCCTCAAGAAACCCTTTGAGACCATGGAGGTGCTGCAGCTCGCGCACGCGTTGACGCGGAAGTGGCGCGTCACTCGCGACGCGCGCGCGCGGCTCGATTCGCTCGATCACAGCATGGCCGTGCGCGCCGCCGAGCTCGAGGCCTCGAACGCCCGGCTGCGGCTCTCGGAGGAACGCTTTGCCAAAGCCTTCCGCGCCAGCCCGGTCCCGCTGGCCATTCAGACCCTCGTCGGCCAGCGTTTCGTGGATGTGAACGATGCATTCCTCGCGCTGGCAGGCTTTTCGCGCGCCGAGTTGCTGGGACGGACGCCGCTCGAACTCCGCCTCTGCATCGACTACGAAACCCGCATCCGCGAACGGATCGCAGAAGGCAAACCCATCCGCGATGTCGCCGCGCAGATCAGCACCCACGGCGGCGAACTCCTCGACACGCTCATCTCCATCGAGCGCCTCACGCTTTCCGACGAAGTCCACACCCTGATGATGGTGCAGGACATCTCGGACCGGCTGAGGCTCGAGCATCAACTCCGGCAGGCGCAGAAGATGGAAGCGATCGGCCAGCTCGCTGCCGGCGTCGCCCACGACTTCAATAATATGCTCACGATCATCCAGGGTCACGCGAGCCTCCAGCTCGCGGCGGCCGGCTTGAGCAAGGACACCGTGGAATCGCTGGAGCAGATCACCCTCGCCGCCGATCGCGCCGCAAACCTCACCCGCCAGCTCCTCGCCTTCAGCCGCCGCCAGATCATGCGCCCGCGCGCCCTCCGGGTGAACGACCTCCTCGACGAAGTGACCTCGATGCTGCGCCGCCTGATCGGCGAAAACATCGAGTTCTGCTGCGAACTCGCGGAGGAGCTGCCAGCCGTGTGGGCCGACAGCACCGGCATCGAGCAGGTGCTCATGAATCTCACCTTGAACGCCCGCGACGCCCTGCCGCGCGGCGGGAGGATCACGATCGCCACGCAGACGGCGACCGTGACCGCCGCCGAAGCCGAACGCGATGCGAACAAACGCTCCGGCGAATACGTCGTGCTCAGCGTGCAGGACAATGGGATCGGCATGGATGAAACGACGCGCGCCCATATTTTCGAGCCCTTCTTCACCACCAAGGATGTGAACAAAGGCACCGGCATGGGACTCGCCACCGTGTACGGCATCGTCTCGCAGCACGACGGCTGGATCGACGTCCAGACCGCGCGCGGGAGCGGTTCCACCTTCCGCGTCTTCCTTCCCGCCACGGATCAGATCGCGGAGGAGACCGGGCGCGATTACTTCGAGCCGATGTTCACCGATGGCGCCCACACGATCCTCATCGTGGAGGATGACGAGGCGGTGCGCTCCATGGTCAAGGACGTGCTCGAGCATCACAGCTATCGCGTGCTCGAAGCAGAGCACGCCGGCGCCGCCCTCGAGGTCGCGCGCGCACATCGCGACGACATCGATCTGCTGCTCACCGACATGGTGATGCCCGGCGACCTCGACGGCCTGCACCTCGCGAAGACCTTGCTCGCCGAGATGCCCTCGCTGAAAGTGATCTACACCAGCGGCTACAGCGCGGAGCTTTTCGGCAGCGACGAAGATCTCGAGGAAGGCGTGAACTATCTCCCAAAACCCTATCCGACGGCCCGCCTGCTCACGATCGTGCAGTCTGCTCTTCAGACACCCGATTGCCGCGCCGCGAGCGCCTGAGCTATCGGACCGGCGGACCAACTTCGACGATCCGCGCCTCGGCGTGGTTCGCTCGATGACCGGGCAGAGATTCAAACTCAGCCACGATTGTTCGCTCCGATCCCGCGTCCAGGAAAACGGAGATTTTTCGCCTCGCACTCACAATGAATTCGCGCGGGCTCGCGTCGCTTCCGGTGGTTGCCCAGCCGACCGACACTTCAAGGGTGATGCCCGCGCGGGCCTTCGATCGATTGAGCAGTTCCACAGTGACCGTGGCTTTCTCCCCGAGCACACTCAGGTCCGTCTGCTTGACCGTGATCGCGGGTGCCCAATAGCGCCACCCGACAATGAGGAGCACAGGAATCGCGGCGATCAGCAGATACAGGCGCCACGGGAGATTCGTCCGAAGCAGCGTCGGATTCGCCCGGAGATTTCGTTCCCTCTCGTCGTACACGATTCTCGTTCCCTCGGTTTCCTGCGCGCCGCTCAGTCGCCCACCAGCTCCACCACCTCCGCGCTGTAGGTATCGAAAGGATCGGGCATCGCCAGGCAGGCGGTGTTTTCCAGCGCGATGGAATCCCAATTGATCACGTAAGGAAGCTGCCGGCTCTGGAATAACGCGACTGCGGCGCCGCGACCGTGGGCGCGCGTGTCAGCGGGCGGGGTGCGGCACGATTCCGGGCGGCGCACACTGTCGTTGAATTCACCGATCACTTTCCCAGGCGTCAGCGCGAAGAAGAGGCCCTTCGCCGGATCGATGTTGTGATACTCGAGGTCGAGGCTTTGCAGCCACGGGTCGCTCCAGTCGAGGCCCTCGGCTTCGCGGAAGGTCTCCAGCAGCCACTTCTTCGAGATCCAATCCACGCCGCCGAGCAGCAACTCCGGCTTCGTCCGCAGCGCGTCGAGGGTGAAGGCCCAGCGATCCAGCACCCAGTCCGTCTCTTCATCCTGACCTCCGAGCGACTGCTGCGCGTGCGCCAGAAAGGCCTCCTGAATATCAAGCGCGGAGCGCGTGCGCCCATCCTCGAGCGCGACGCTGGCGTGGCCGGTGCCCTCGTGCGAACTCTGCCGCGTCGCGAGCACCGCATCCTGGAGCACCACGTCGTCGGGGAGTTCGCCATTTTCGAGCATCGTGAGCACGAGCGCCGTGGTGCCGATCTTCAGCGCATTCGCGAATGGGCTCATATTCGAGTCGCCGATGAGCAGATGCAGGCGCCGGTAGCGGCGGTAATCCGCGAGCGGTTCATCGCGCGCATTGATGATGGCGCGGTTGAATTGCACCCACTGGTAGATGTCGTTGACGATGTGATCCGCGCGCTGGCTGAGCTGGAACGGGACCGACGAATGGGAGGCGGGCGACGGGTCGAAATCAAAGGCCAGCGGACTCGCCTGCCCCACGCGCCCCGCGCCGGTGAAAAGCTGCCGCGTGGCGAGAAAGGAGAGGAGCGTGCCGAGGAGCTGCGGATTGAACTGCAGCTCGCGCTTCATCAGGTAATTCTCGTGGCAGCCAAAGGTCGCGCCGGTGTGGTGATCGATGTTGTTCTTGATGAAGGCGACCTCCTCGGTGGCGCGGAGTCCTTCGAGCGCGGACTGCAGGAGCGCATCCCCGGCGAGATCATAGCTCACGATGTCGCGCACCGTGCGGCACTCCGGCGACGAGTACTCCAGATGCCCCATGTCGATGTAGAGGCGCCCGCCATTCAGCAAAAAGCCGCCATTCCCCGGCGGCTCCTCGTAATCGCGATAGTGCAGGTCGATCGCCCCCGCCTTGCACTTCCGGAAGAGGTAATTCCTCACCCGCGCCGGCCAGGCATCGGGACCGTGCTGTGGGTCATTCGCGACCAGACAGCCATACTCGGTCTCGATGCCGAAGATACGGTTCATGGCGGGGAGAGTTGAGTGTTGAGCGTTGAGTGTTGAGTGGCGCTCGCTCCGAGGCGGCGAGCACAGTGCTTTGCCGGGCGTCGGAGTGCTGCGTTAAGCATCGGGAGAGAGATTTCGGACCTTCGCGGTGCGCCACTCAACACTCAACTCTCATCACTCAACTCACTCCGCCATATACAAAATGCGCGCGCACTGCTCACAGTGCGTGACCTCCTTGCGGGCGCGGACGTTGGCGACGGTCTGCGGGATGACCTTCATATGGCAGCCAGTGCAGACCTCGTGTTCGAGTGCGACCACGGCTTCGCCCTTGTTTTTGAAGAGGCGCTCGTAAGTGTCGAAAAGATCTTCATCGATGCCCTCGGCGAGTTTCAGCCGCTCCGCATCGAGGCTCGTGAGCTGCTCCTCCACCGCCTTCACCTTCGTCTCGAGATCGCCGATCTGTCGCTCGACCCGCGCCTTCACCGCCTTCGCCTGCGTGTCGGCTTCGGCGACGATCGCCTTAGCCTTCTCGGCCTCCTCCATCAGCTCCAGCTCTCGATCCTCGAGCGTCCGCACGTCGCTCTCGAAGCGCGCGATCTCGTGATTGAAAGCCGCAAACTCTTCGTTCTTCCGCGTCTGAAACTTCTGCGTCTGGAGCTTCGCGATTTGATCGCGCTTCGCCTGCGCCTCCACTTCCAGCCGCTTCCGCTCCACCTCGATTTCCTTGCCCCGGAGCTTCGCCGCCTCGAATTGCTTCGTGGTCGTCGCGAGTTTGTCCTCGAGCTCCTTCCGCTGCTGCGGCGCAAACTTCAGCTCCTGCCGCAACGCCCGAATCTTCTTGTCGCGGTCTTGGATGATGAGGAGCTGTTCGACGACTGGGAGCATCGCGAAAGTCTGCGCGAGCGCCGGCGGGGCGTCAATGCACCGCCTCCGCGCGCGATTCAGCAGCACTGAAAGCGTGTGTCTCGGTTCACCGCGCGGAAAGTTCGTCGCGGCTGGACGCCGCGAGCAGCGTCCGGGACAGGCGCGCTCGCCAGAGCTTCTTTCCGCGCGCACGGCTTGTCTCGGCCACCGTGGGCGCTACACCTCTCGCTGCATGAAGCATCTTCTCCCCACCCTGCTCTCCCTTCTCGTCATTCTGCCCTGCGCCGTCCGCGCCACCTCGGAGCCGATCCCGCTCTGGCCTGGCGATGCTCCGGGGGAAAAGAGCGACATCGGCGCGGAGACCGACCAGCCGCAGAAGCCCGACGGCGTGACGCGGATCACCAATGTCACGAAGCCAACCATCACCCTTTTCCCTGCCCCCGCGGACAAGGCGACCGGCACCGCGGTGATCGTGTGCCCCGGCGGCGGGTACAATATTCTCGCCTGGAACAAGGAAGGCACCGAGGTCTGCGAGTGGCTGAACTCCATCGGCGTCACCGGCGTGCTGCTGAAATACCGCGTGCCGAAGCGCGCGGGACTCGAGAAACACGCGCCGATGCTCCAGGACGCGCAGCGCGCGCTCGGACTCGTGCGGCATCGGGCGAAAGAATTCGGCATCGATCCGCAGCGAATCGGGATCTTGGGCTTCTCCGCGGGCGGACATCTTTCCGCCGCCGCAAGCAACAACTTCACGGAGCGCACCTATCCGCCGGTGGATGCGGCGGATCGGGTGAGCTGCCGGCCGGATTTCGCGCTGCTCATCTACCCCGCGTATCTCACTGTGAAGGAAGAGGCCGACAAACTGGCGCCCGAGATGAAGGTGACGAAAGACACGCCGCCAACCTTCTTGGTGATGACTCAGGACGACGGCGTGCGCGTCGAGTGCGCGCTCTTTTACTACCTCGCGCTGAAGAATGCGAAGGTGCCCGCCGAGATGCACCTCTACCCGACCGGGGGTCACGGCTACGGCCTGCGGCCCAGCGAGCACGCCGTCTCGACCTGGCCGCAGCGGGCCGCTGAGTGGATGAAAGTGCGCGGGCTGTAGAGCGAGTGTGCCTTCCAGGCCACTCGCTACTTGGCGCGCGCAGAATAGCGAGT
>JBGSYE010000033.1:0-11442 GCA_041751075.1 Chthoniobacteraceae bacterium | reverse complement strand
GCGGCCTGGGTCGGGGGCGCCGCGGCGTCGTCGGCATGGACGAAGGCGACGGAGCGGGGCTCGCCGAGGACGAGCATGATGGCGGAGCGCAGGAGGGGGAGGTAGTTACTCTCGATCCAGAGCTGGAAGATATTGTTCGGCACGCGCAGGGTGAGGCGCTGGGCGTCGAGGGAGATGAGTTCGATGTCGCGAAACCAACGGGTATAGGCGTCGGCGTTGAGTTCGGCTTTCAGGGCCGTGGCGATGTCGTTCCAGAGGGCAGGCAGGTGGTCGTGATGGGATGAATTGTCCACAGTGGGTAGTACGGGGTCGGGCGATGAAGGGAGGTCGCGATTCAGCGACCTCGGGAGAGAGAAAAGGTCCGGTCCCAGGCGCGGGAAACGCGCCATCCGGTTTTCACACAACTATGCAAGTCACTGTTCAGGAGCGACTTGATGCCATTAAACCTGTGGAACTCCGATTTACGCTCAATCCCGGAGCCCGTGCAGCCACGCGAGGCGCATGGAGACGAGATTCGGTGGGGGGAGGGAAGGCGATGGGAACTATTCACAAGTTATTCACAGCAGATTTGTCCGTCCTGCCGTTCGGCTGGAGGCTATTTTTCAGCCCCTTTTCGGACAAGAAAATTTGCCGCACATCCGCCACATTTATTTTTCCACGGCGCGTCATTTTGGTTTGACGCTTCGGTGGACTTTGCGAATCCGCTGGGCGCCAGCCCGGCGCGCTTTTACCAGCGCTCTCCGGCGGTCGCCACGCGAAAGCGGACTGGCATCAGCCCCGCGCCAGCGCGTCGCTCTGCTTCACAAATTCTTCGCCGCTCCAGTCGCCATCGGCGGCGATTGTCTTTGCGCCCGCGGCCACTTTTTCCGCGGCCTTCCGCGCGGCTTGCCGCTGCACGAGATCGGCGTGCGTGGTGAAGTAATCGAGAGATCGGCCTTTGAACTCCGCCACTGTCGCAAACGAGTGCTTCTCCATAAAGGCAAGCAGCTCCTCGCACATCGGCTTCACATGCGCGTAGCCAAACTTCATCACCCCCGTGCAGACCTGCACGGTGTCGCCGCCGAGCAGGATGAACTGCGCCGCATCGCCGCCGGTCTCGACCCCGCCGATCGCCGAGAGCGAGCGCCCGGGGAATTCCTTCCGGATCATCTGCGCGATCTCCATGACCATGCGCAGCGCGATCGGCTTCACCGCGCGCGACGAGTAGCCGCCGACCGTGGTGTGGCCCTCGACGGTCGGCTCCGGGCGCAGCGTCTCGAGATCGACCCCCATCACGCTGCGGATCGTATTGATCGCGCTCACCCCGTGGCACCCGGCGCGGAGGGCCGCGCGGCTCGGGTCTTCGATGTGCGTCACATTCGGCGTCATCTTCGCCCACACCGGCCTCTTCGCAGCGGCCAGCACCCAGCGGCAGACTTCATCCAGGATGGCTGGATCTTCTCCCATCGCGGCGCCCATCTTCCGCTCGGGGAGGCCGTGCGGGCAGGAAAAATTCAGCTCAAAGCCATCGACGCCCGCGTCCTGACAACGTTCGACGATCTCGATCCACGCATCCTTCCGATACTCCTCCATGATCGAGGCGATGAGCACGCCATCGGGGAATTGATCTTTGCACTTCTTAAACTCCTCGATCCAGATCTCGAAGCGCCGGTCGCTGATCAGCTCGATATTCTCCCAGCCGATGACCTCCTTTCGGTCCGACGAGTAGAGCTTCGCGTAGCGCGGTGTCACGTTCACGACCTTGCTGGCATCGAGGCTCACGGTCTTGGCGATCACCGCCCCCCACCCTTCCTTGAAGGCCTTGCTGATGACGTTGATGTTCGTCCCCGGCGGCCCTGAGGCGATGACGAAGGGGTTCGGCAGTTTCAGGCCATCGACGGTGATCGCGAGTGTGGACATGCCGCCGAGTCTAGCAGCCTCTCGACAATGGCAACAACGCGGCGCGCATGTCGCTCAGCCGACCCCGCACGAGGTGCGGTTCGCGACCCGCCGGCAGCCGCTAAACATCGGCCGATACACCCCCTCTTGCGCATCCCCAAAGTCCCCCACCCCGGGTCATGCCATCGTGAACTGCGATCGCGGGCTGTTGCCAATCGCCGATGAGACCCGTCGTCGGTGGGTCGAGCACTTCCAGCTTTGCCTTGAGCACGGCGAGACGCACTTCAAACTCTCGCCGCCGCCAGTAGGAAAGTGAACGGAGTTTGGATTCCCTCCCTCGAAATACGCAACACTTTACACACCCTCGCCGCGGCAGCCTACTCTGCGCGCGTGGAGAACGAACGCGCGCCACTCAACATTCACCCCTCGGCACTCAACCTCCGCCGCTATGCCGAAATCTACTGGCTGATGATCCGCAACTCGCTCATCCGCGAGATGAGCTTCAAGGCGAACTTCACCCTCTGGATGGTCGTGGAATTTCTCTGGTTCGCGGGGCAGATCATATTCTTCGAGGTGCTCTATGCGCATGTGGATAGCATCGGCGGGTGGTCGAAGTGGGAGTGCGTGCTGCTCGTGGGGACGCACCAGATCACGGCGCAGCTCTTCCAGGCGTTCTTCTACGTGAATCTCGCGGAGCTGCCGGAACTCATCCGCACTGGGCGGCTCGATCTCATGCTGCTGCTGCCGGTCGATGCGCAGTTTGCCGTCTCCACGCGGCGCTTCGGTTTCGACAATGTGGTCAATGCGCTGGTCGGGGTGATCATCGTGGGCGTGTCGCTCTTCCAGCTCGGGGTGATGCCGCAGGCGCACCAATTCGCGCTCTTCGCCGGGGCCATCGGGCTCGGCATCGTGATCCACTACGCGGTGCTCTTCTTCCTCTCGACGATCGCGTTCTGGATCGTCCGCGCGCAGGGGCTCATCTACGGATACTACAATGTGTTCAATATCGCGCGCTATCCCGACACCGTCTTCCACGGGATCTTCAAGGTGATCTTCAGCTTCATCGTGCCGGTGATCATCGTGGCAAACGTGCCCGCGCGGACTCTCGCCCGCGCCTTCGAGTCGCCGTGGCTGGGCCTCGCGCAACTGCTCGGCGCGGCGCTTTTTGTGGGGCTGGCGAGCCGCGCGTTCTGGCTCTTTGCGCTGCGCCGCTACTCGAGCGCGAGCTCGTGAATGGGCCGCGCCACAGAGGGGAAAAAAGCGGGAATTCGCCCTTGCGTGCCCATTCCAAAGCCCGTAAGTAACGCCCCTCATTTTTCCCGAGAAGCGACTCTCCGATCGAAATCTCCCTCCCCTGCCATGCCCAAATCAAAACCCGCCAAACCCGCTCCCCAAGCCAAGAAAGCCGCGAAGCCTGTGAAGGCCGAAAAGCCGGCGAAAGCCTCGAAGGTTGCGAAGCCTGGTAAAGCGGTAAAGGCCGCGAAGGCTGCTGCGCCGGCCAAGGCTGGCAAGGCCGCGAAGGTGAATGGCGAGAAGAAGCATGCACCGCCCGCGCCGAGTGCGGCGCGCCCCGCCAATGGCGCCCCGGCAAAGCCAGTGAAACTCACCTCTTTCCATCTCAAACAGAAGGACCGCCTGCTCCAGCTCCGCGATTCCCTGCTGGACGCCATGGCCGGCGTGGCCAAGGACAACCTGCGCTCGCGCGCCGAGGGCAGTGAAGCCAGCGCCTTCGGAATGCACCAGGCCGATGCCGGGAGCGACGCCTACGATCGGGACTTCGCGCTCAGCCTCCTCTCGCAGGAGCAGGATGCGCTCTACGAGATCGAGGAGGCGCTGAAGCGTCTCGAACTCGGCACCTACGGCGTCTGTGAGATGAGCGGCAAAGCGATCGCGCAGCCCCGGCTCGAGGCGCTTCCCTTCGCCCGCTATACCGTCGAATGCCAGTCGCAGCTCGAGAAACAGAATCGAGTCAGCCGCACCCGCGTGCCGGTCACCTCACTCTTCGGGCTCACCGATGAAGAGGGCGGCGATGGTGACGACGAAGAAAGCACCACCGAAACCAAGGAAGAAAAGGAATAACCCACCATTATGGCCCGCGATTTCATCATCCTCGAATGCACGGAGGCAAAAGCCCTCGGCAAACCCGTCTCGCGCTACATCTCCACCCGCAACAAGAAGAGCCCTAACACTCCCAACCGGCTCGAGAAAAAGAAGTACAACCCGAACCTCAAGAAGCACACCCTGCATCGCGAGACCAGGTAGCCTTTCCAGACCATGCAACCCAAGACCCCGCAACGCCGCACCAATTTCCGCAAAGCCAACCGCATCATGCCGCGGCGGCGCATCGACATCGTGCTCGATGCCATCGATTACAAGAACCCAGACATCCTGAAGCGCTTCGTCACCGAGAGTGGCAAGATTCTGGCGCGCCGCCTGACCGGGATGCCGGCTCACTTCCATCGGAAGATCACCCGCGAGATCAAGCGCTCCCGCCAGGCGCTGCTGATGCGGTAGCATTCGGGAAAAGCGATCCGCTTTCTGAAAGGCCGCACCGCTCGGGTGCGGCCTTTCTGCTTTCTCCCATCGGTGTATCCATTTCCAAAATCGCCACGGTCGCCACACACTGTTTGACAGTCCTCCGCTTCCCGCGAAAACTGCGCCTCCACCGAATGAAAAACTCCCGCCCGATTCTCCTCACCACCTTTGCGGTGCTCGCCGCCGGCATCTCCACGCACGCCGCGGTGGATTTTGTGAAAGACGTGCAACCGATCCTCGAAACGAGTTGCGTGCGCTGCCACAATCCGAAGGGAACCGACTACGAAAACGGGGACACCGATGTGAATCTGGCCACCAAGGAGGCCGCCTTCGAGGTCGCCTCGACGATCGTCGCGGGTAAGCCTGACAAGAGCAAACTCTACACGACGACCGTGCTGGCCGATGACGCCAAGAAGCTGATGCCGCCGCGCAACAAGGTGACCAAGGCGCTCGAGCGACTGACCGCCGCGGAGACCGAAGTCCTCAAGAACTGGATCGCCGAGGGCGCGAACTGGCCCGACGGGGTGGCGCTCATCGCGCGCAAAAAGGATGTCGCCGACACTGCGGATGCGGAAGCCGGGATCATTGCCGGGATCGCGGCGCGCATCGCCGAAGTCTCGAAGGAAAAGACGCCGGGAGACATGAAGCCGTATTCGACCATGATTCCGGGTTCCGAGATCGCTTACGACATGGTTCCGATTCCGGGCGGAAAATTCAAAATCGGCAGCCCCGAGAACGAAGCCGGCCGCAAACCCGACGAGAGTCCCCAGCGCGAGGTCGAGATCTCGCCATTCTGGATGGGCAAACTCGAAGTCACCTGGCCGGAATTTCACCTCTTCATGTATCCCGACGAGGAAAAGAAGATCCGCGAGACGAAGAATCTCCCCGAGGATCTCAATAAACTCACCGACGCCGTCTCGCATCCGACGCAGCCGTACGTGGAGATGAGCTTCGGCATGGGCACCGACGGCTTCCCCGCCATCTCGATGACCCAGCACGCGGCGAACAAGTACTGCCAGTGGCTGAGCGCGAAGACGGGCCACTTTTACCGCCTGCCGACCGAAGCGGAATGGGAATACGCGGCGCGCGCCGGCACGACCACACAGTACTTCTGGGGCGACTCGACCGATCCTAAGGTGATCGGCGAATACGCCTGGTGGGGAAAGAACGCGGACTTTAAGTATCAGAAGGTCGGCAAGAAGAAGCCGAATCCGTGGGGGCTGCACGACATCCTCGGCAACGTGGCCGAGTGGTGCCTCGATGGCTACGACGCAAAGAGCTACGCGAACATGCCGGCCAAGGATCCATGGATCAAAGGCACCAAACCCTATCCGCACGTCGCCCGCGGCGGCTCCTGGGACGATGAAGAGCCCACAGCCCTCCGCGCTGCGGTGCGCAGAGCCTCGACGCCGGACTGGAAGCGCCAGGATCCCCAGCTCCCCAAGAGCATCTGGTACCACACCGACGCGCAGTTCCTCGGCTTCCGTTTGGTACGCCCGCTGAAAACCCCGACCGCAGAGGAGATGCTGGCTTACTGGAACAATCGCGTCGAGAAGGACGACCCGGCGCTGAGCAAAGCCGAGTAATTCGGATTTCAGATTCGGCGTCTGAAATCCCCCGCTCCCTATCGGGGCCGGCTCGCACCTTCGCCCACCGGCCTCCTCCACCTCGGCCACGCCCGCACGTTCTGGACGGCGCAAGAGCGGGCCGCGGCACAGTCTGGCACGCTCATCCTGCGGAATGACGACCTCGACTCGGCGCGCTGCCGTGCGGAGTTTGTCACGGCGATGTTTGAGGATCTGCGATGGTTTGGCTGCCGCTGGACGGAAGGGCCCGACATCGGCGGGCCGCACTCGCCCTATGAGCAAAGCGCGCGCATGCCGCACTACCGCGAGGTCTTCGAGCGGCTGCGCGCCGGTGGCCACGTGTATCCCTGCACCTGCTCGCGGCAGGATGTGCTCCGTGCTCTCACTGCTCCACATCGCGGCGATGATGAGCCGCTCTACCCCGGCACCTGCCGCCCGCCCGCGGCGATCTCTTCCCCACGCGAACGCGCCGGGGTGAACTGGAGATTCCGCGTCCCACACGGGGAACCGATCGAGTTTCACGACGGTCACTTCGGAGTGCAGCGCGCGGTCGCGGGCGTGGACTTCGGCGATTTCCTCGTCTGGCGGAAGGACGATATGCCGAGCTATCAGCTCGCATGCGCAGCGGATGACGCGGTGATGGAAATCACGGAAGTCGTGCGCGGAGCCGATCTCATCGCGAGCACCTTCCGCCAGTTGCTCATCTTCCGGGCGCTCCACTTCGAGCCGCCCGCCTTTTACCACTGCCCGCTGGTGACAGATGCCACCGGAGCGCGCCTCGCCAAACGCTCCGACGCGCTGAGCCTGCGCGCGCTGCGAGCACAGGGCCGGACGCCGGAGGAACTGCAATCGAGCGCCTCAGCGAACTCCGAGCGGCGCCGGTAACGATGCGGACAATCTCTTTGACGCCCCGACTCCCGCCCCTCCATCCTCCGCGCCACCACTCCGTGAGAGCTCCTCTACTTCCGACCGTTCCCGCCGCCGCCAAAGCCGCGCTCGTGCGCTGACCTCCAGAACCCGGAATCGCCGCTCGCCGTGCATGCGAGCCGCTCGGCCCGCTCTTTTCCCTCATGGCTTTATCGATCGACGCTCATCGCCCGCGGAATGTGGACTGGAAGCGCGCGGCGGCGCTCCTCTACGGCGACTGGGGCACGAGCAAGGCCTACGTGCTCGGGCTGGCTTTTGCCGCGGCGGGGTTTGCGTCGTTTCCGATCATCATCGCGGTATGCCTGCTCACGGCGGTGGTGGCATACAATTACGTCATCGTCTGCCGCAATTTTCCCGACGGCGGCGGCGTCTATTCCGCGGCGCGGGAGCAGAGCCGGCTGCTCGCGGCACTCGGCGCGCTGCTGCTCATTGCCAACTTCCTCGTAACTGCAGCGCTGAGCGGCTTCTCGGCGATGAGTTACTTCGGCGTGCCGGAAAAGTGGGTGCCGGCGGTGACGATGGGCGCGATCGTACTGCTCGGAGTCATCAATTGGTTTGGCCCGAAGCATAGCGGCTCGCTCGCGATGTTCATGGCGGTGCCGACGGCGGTCACGGTGCTCGGGATCTGCCTCGTTTCGCTCCCATCGCTCACCACAAGCCATCTGCACTGGCCCGCGGAGTTCGCACCGACGTGGGTGGCTTTCACGGGCGTGATCCTGGCGCTGAGCGGCGTCGAAGCCGTGGCGAATATGACCGGCGTGATGCCGCTGGACCCGGACTCGACACCGGAAAAGCCGCGTGTGAGCCGCACCGCCACCCGATCGCTCTCCATCGTCGCCGTCGAAGTCGTCGTCGGCACGGTGATCCTCGGCTGGGCGATGCTTTCGCTCGACGAGAGCCTGCACGGCGACCTCGTCGCGTCGAAGGACTACATGCTGCGCTTTCTCGGCGGGCACTACGGGGAGCAGGTGCTCGGATTTTGGGGCGGCAAAGTCTTTGCCGGCTGGGTGGGCCTCGTCTTCGGCGTGCTCCTGCTGAGCGCGGTGAATACGGCGCTCAATGCCGTGATCGGAGTGATGTACATGATGTCGCAGGATGGCGATCTGCCGAGGCCGCTCACCCGCTTGAACAGCTACGGCGTGCCCATCATGCCGCTCGTCGCCGGCGCTCTGCTGCCCATCGCCATCCTCGCCGCGGCCCCGAGCTTCGAGGTGCTGGCGCATCTGTATGAAATCAGCGTCGTCGGCGCGATCACCGTTTCGCTGGGCTCGTGCGTGGCCAATCGCCGCCTCGAGATGCGCTTCTACGAGCGCAGCGCGATGGCGCTCACCTTCCTGCTGCTCCTCGCCGTCGAACTCACCATCGCCTACACCAAGCCCGACGCGCTCTTCTTCGCCGTGCTCGTGATCGCCACGGGCCTGACACTGCGCGCCTGGTCGCACAAAGTCACCGGGCTCGCGACGGTGACCGTGAGCAAGGAGGTGGCGGCCATGGTCACGCCAGAGGCGCTCGAACGTCTGCGTCCACAGATGCATGAGGGACAGAAAATCCTCGTCTCCGCCCGCGGGCCGACGCCGGTGCTGCGCTTTGCCCTGGATGAAGCGAAGCTGCGCAAGGCAACGCTCGGCGTGCTCTACGTAAAGGAGGTCGCCATCTTCATGGGCTCCACCGGCAGCATCCCGAAGAAGGCCCGCTGGCAGGACGATCCGGAGGCCGCGACGATCATGTCGCTGATGCTGAAGCTCGGTGAAGAGAATGGCGTGGATGTGCTCCCCGTCTATGCCGTGAGCGCCGATCCCGCCGCCACGATCGTGGACCTCGCCGCGACGCTCGGCGCGGATTTCCTGATGCTCGGCTCCGCGCATCGCTTCACCCTGGCGAAGCTGCTCAAAGGCAGCGTGGCCGAGCGCGTCGCCGCGCTCCTGCCGGAGAATATCCAGCTCATCATCCACGGATGACCGCCGGGAAAACCCCATGGGTTTTGCCGCTTGGGGATTTACCTCCCTGCCGCTCATGATCCCCAAGCTCCTCCTCTGGCTCTCACTCTCCGTGGGTGCCGCTCTCGCTGCGCCCTTCCAAGGCGACGTCGATCTCCCGCCGCACAACTACCACACCCGCGCGCTCACGGATCGTTTCACGCTGCTAAAGGACGACCTCGAGTCCGGGCGCATCGCGCTGGATCGCACGAGCGAGAAAGCCTTTCTGCACAGCCTGCTGAAGGCACTGGGCATCCCCGCTTCGTCGCAGATGCTGGTCTTCTCCACGACTAGTCTTCAGCTCCGCTACATCACCCCGGCAAATCCCCGCGCGCTCTATTTCAATGAGGAGCTTTACGTCGGCTACATCCCTGGGGCGCGGCTCGAGATCGTCTCGCTCGATCCGGAGGCGGGCGCGGTTTTCTACATCTCCGACATGCCGCGCGGGGAACAGCCCATCCGCATCGAGCGCTCGGATCGCTGCGCGAACTGCCATGTCGCCGGCGACACCGGCAACGTCCCGGGGCTCCTGGTGAAGTCCGTGGTGCCCGGCCCGATGGGCGGCAGTCTCATCAGCTATCGGCAGGAGCAGAGCGGACACGGCATCCCTTTCTCGGAACGCTTTGGCGGCTGGTATGTCACCGGCCGGCACGGGATCACGGATCACTGGGGGAATACCATCGGCCGCATGTCCGAGGGCAGGATTCAGCGGAATGCGATCAAGCCCGGCCAGTACTTCGACTTTGAGAAGTATCTCGTCCCCACCAGCGACGTGCTCCCCCAATTGATCCTCGAGCACCAGAGCGGTTTCGTGAATCGCGTGGTCGAAGCCGGCTACCGCGCGCGCGCCGCTTTGCACGCCGATGGCGGACGCCTGACGTCCGCCCATACGGCCGAACTCGCCGAGCAGGCGCGGCTCGTCACGCGCTACCTGCTCTTTGCCGACGAAGTCCCGCTCCCCACCGGCGGCGTTGAAGGCGATGCGGCGTTCAAGAAAGACTTCCTGAGCACTCGCAAGCCAGCGGCGGGCGGCGTGTCGCTGAAGGACTTCGATCTGCGCACCCGGCTCTTCCGCCACCGCTGCAGCTACATGATCTACAGTTCCGTCTTCACCGGCCTCCCCCCGATCATGAAGGAGGCGATCTACCGCCGTATGGGCGAAGCGCTCAGCACCACCCGCCCCGATCGTGAATACGCCTACCTGCCGGGGGTCGAGAAGCAGTTCATCCGCGGGATCCTCAAAGGCACACTCTCCGACCTGCCCGCAGGCTGGTGAGAAACGCATGGGACTCATGCGTCCCATAAAAAAAAGGGCGCTCCCGCTTTCGCAGGAGCGCCCGGGGTTTGATTCAGGATGCGATTACTTCGCAGGCTCGAGCTTCTCGCCCGCGCTCTTCCAGCCGGAGAGGCCAGCGGAGAGATGCTTCACGTTCGTGTAGCCGAGTTCCTTGGCAGCCTTGGCCGCGGCGGCATAGGCGCCACAGGTCGGTCCGCCGCAATAGGCGACGACGAGGGAGTCCTTTTCAGCCGGGAGGGCTTTGGCGATGTCGCCCTTGCTCCCCTTGAAATCAACGGCGGTGGGGATGTGCCCTTTCTTGAAGGAATCGGAGCCGTTCACATCGAGAACGGTCACTTTCTTCTCGTCGATCGCCTTCTTGAGTTCGGAGACGCTAATGTCGGGGAACTCGCCGGCAAAGGCGGTGATCGAGAACAGGGCTGCGGTCAGGGTCAGGAGTAGTTTCTTCATGTGGTGTTTGTGGGTTTGTGTTTTGCGGAGTAGGCAAAGGACTCAATCGCGAGGCCCGGCCATCTCTTAGCCTCCCTCGACGGCCCCGGCGCGAAATTTATTCGCAGAGAGTCGTCCAGGATTGGCGTCGCCGAGTCTTAGCCCCCGTTTTCCGGCTGCCAACTCCATTGCGTACCAGACGCGTCAGCCCGCCTCCGACACGCTCCGATAGAGCTCCACGTAACTCGGCGCGAGGGCGTCCCAGTGATACTTCGCCCACGCCCAGTCGGCCAGTTGCGCGCGTCTCTCTGGCGACCATGGCCCGGCGGCAAAGTAGCGCTCGAGCTGCCGCTTCACGCTGGCGACCGTCGGTTCGGCGATGTATCCGCGGTCGTCGCCGAGGGCGACGGCCCAGGGCGTGGTGGTCGTCGTGAGCGCGGGGGTGCCGACTTGCAATGCCTCGAGCACCGCAAGGCCGAAGTTTTCTGAGTGCGACGTCAGGCAAAATAGGTCGGCGCCCTGGAAATAATTCCAACGCGCGGCGCCCCACACTTCACCAATCCAGTCGATCAAGGGCAGGCGTGCGTGCTGATCGCGAGCCAGCTCGCGGAGTTGCTCGAGATAGGCCGGATCGCCGCCGCCAACGACCACCAGCCGCGTCTGCGGGCGCGGCGGTCCCTGGGCGAGCGCCTGGAGGAGCAATTCCAGCCCTTTCTTGACATGAAGCCGCGAGAGGAAAAGCAGCACGCGCTCCCCCGGTCTCCACCGCAGCTCGGCACGCGCCCGGTCGTAATCGGGGCGCGCGCCTCCAGTG
>JBGSYE010000032.1:0-4245 GCA_041751075.1 Chthoniobacteraceae bacterium | reverse complement strand
CGCGTCGCGTCGATGGCGCCGCCAAGTAGATGCTGGCCCCACAGGCGCCAGAGTCGATCCTGCTGATTCTGCAGCCTGGCATTTGCCAGATATTCCTCGGCGGCTGTGCGGGCGGTGTCGAACTGCGCGCGCTGTTCTGGGGTCGCATATTTTTCCAAACCGAGGAGGACGAGTACGGTGTCGCCGATCACGGAGCCTTGCAGCGGTGCGCGGCGGCACGAGGCGATCCAGCGTCCGTCGCGCGGCTCCGCGGCTTTTCCGCCCTTGAGCCGTGGCACACCCTGGATCTGCAGCAGGTAGCTCACGATCGCCGTTGTCGTTTCGTCCGGCGGGCGCCGATCGAGGCTCAAAGCCCACAGTCCGTATCCCGCCGTGGCCGCGCCGCCGGGTACGTGCTCTCCTTCGTCCATGTCTTCGATGCGATCCGCGAAGTACCGGTGGGTGATGTCGGCTTGCGATTTCAGCGCCGCCGCATCGAGCGGAAAACCCACGCGCGCTGCCTCGACCATCGCGAGCATCGGCAGCGTCTGGTGATGGCAGGAGAAACACGTCTTGTGCTGCGGCCAGGCCGCCGCCGCGCGCGTGACGAGCGCGAGCCCACGCTCGACGGCGCCATGCACGTCGGCGGCCACTGCACGAGGGAGGCAGAGGATCACGATGGCGGCGAGTAGCGCGGCCTTCATCGCCAGGGCAGATCGCTCTCGTGCTCGAACTTCATGAACTCGATCACCGCGCCGTCCTTCATCACAAAGGCGACCGTGAAATTTGGCGAGGGGTGGAAGGGTTCGATGAGCACGTTTTCCCCGCGGAGTGCTGCATTGAGGTCGTCCACGCGGTAGGCCACATGCGGCAGGTCGCGCACCGGGCCGGTCACGGGGCTGTCCTTCTCGAAGCGCAGATACTCGACTTTGTAGGGATGTTTGCGCGGATCGGTTACCCAGACCTTGGTGTCTTCGACGTAGTATTCGCCGGGGTGGCTTTCGTCGGTGGGCAGGCCGATGTGATGGAACTCTCGCATGACTTATTGGGGTTGGTTGCGCGCTTCGATCGCGCGATCGGCCATGCGGAAGAAATCATTCTCCGGAGCGTAGCCGAGCACAGCGCGCGCGCGGGTAATGTTGATCTCAAAGGGGTGATAGTTCGGGCACCGCAGCTCGACGGTGGGCACGCTGAGTTTCTTGCTGAGGTAACCGGCGGCGATGCCGTAATCGAAGGCAGACGGGCCGGCGATGTTGAAGGTCTGGCCATGCGCGGATGGGTTGCCGAGCATGCGGTCGAAAGCCTGCATCACGTCATCGACGTGGACGATGTGCCGCCGGAGCGGCGTGCCGTACGCATCGGTGAGGATGGGAATGCGCTCCTGTCCGGCGCGGACGAGTGCGAGCGCTTCATCGTTCGCTTCGCCGAAGCCGTGTCCGGGCTCGGCGGGGTTCACGTTGCGCAGGAGGGAGAAGTGATTCAGCAGATCGTCGTGCTCGAAGACCCACGAGGATCGGAGCACCGTGACCGGCACGCCGTATTGGATGGCGTATTGGCCAGCCATCGTTTCCTCCATGACTTTGGAAAATGCGTAATAGCCGGGATACGCGGCGCGCGGGTGGTTTTCGTCGATCGGGATCGGCTGCGGATGAAACCAGATGCCGAGCGCCGCGTCGCCGCCGAAGAGGATGAACTGCTGCACGGTGTGACGCCGGCAGGCTTCGAGGATATTGAAGGTTCCGCGGATGCTGACATCGAAGAAGGTGTCGGCGTCCTCTTTCGCGGTGGCTAGTTGCACGACGATGTCCGCGCCGCGCACGACTTCCTCGACGGCCTGGGCGTCGGTGATGCTGCCTGGGACGGAGGTGACGGATGGGACCGCTGTGCGATGCACGAGCGCTCGGACAGCGAAGCGGCGCTCCGCCAGGACATGCAGCGCGTGGCGTCCGAGCTTCCCACTGGCTCCGAAGACGGCGACGGTCGTCATCGCTACATCTTCCCGATCTGCTGCGTTGTGAGACCGCCGTCGATGGTGAGGATCTCGCCCGTGATGTAGCTCGCGGCGGGCGAGCAGAGGAAGACCACCGCACCCGCGCAATCTTCCGGCGCGCCGATGCGGCCGAGCAGGATCTTCTTCTTGTAGTGTGCGAGCAAATCGTCCGCGCGTGTCTCGATCCAGACGGAGGTGAGCGGCGTCTTGATGAGGCCCGGCGCGATGCCATTCACGCGGATGCCGTGATCGCCCAGCGACACGGCGAGCGAGCGGATGAGCATGACCAGCGCGCCCTTCGAGGTGTCGTAAGCGGTCGAGTCCGCCTCGGCCTGGAGGCCATTGGTCGAAGTGGTGATGCAGATGGAACCGCCGCGCTTTGCGGCGACGAGGCGCTTCGCAAACTCCTGCGCGATGAAGTAAGTGGCGCTGAGGTTGAGTTGCAGCGTCTGGTCCCAGCGCTCGCGGGTCATCTCGAGAAAGGGCACGTCGAAGAAGCTGCCAGCATTGCAGACGAGCGTGTCGAGCTTTGGTTCGGCGGCGAAGGCGGCGGCTACCAGTTCCGCGGGTGCGTCGGGCTGGACAAGATCCTGCGACACATAGGGCGTGTGGGACTCGTGCGACCCATGCGGTGGCAGACCGTGGAAGACGACGCGCGCGCCGGCTTCGCACAGGCCCTCCGCGATGGCAAGCCCGATGCCCTGCGACGAGCCGGTGACGAGGGCGGCGCGATCAGCCAGCGAGAATGCTTTCATCTTCCAGCTTGAGCCAGGCGCGGGTGTTTTGGTCGGCGATGCGGTCGAGCACGGCAGGCGGCTGCGCTCTGAGCGCCGCAATCTCCCGCGCGTAGGTGCTGATGAGCGCGATGCGTTCTGCGCCGAGCATGGCGACGTAGCTGTAGTAGGGCGAGTCGCTGCCCCACAGGAACTTCGTCGGATACGCCGCCGCGAGATCGGCGATGACGCGCGCGGGGTCCGAATAGTCGCTGTCGAAGCGGCGCGCGCGCGGGGCGATGTAAGGCAGATCGGCGACCGCGCCGTCGCAGTGGATGCAGTGGGCGGAGCAATCGAACCAGGTGTTGGGCAGCGCATTCACGCGGTCGAGGCACTCGCGATCGTAGCGGCACGAGTGCGCGAGGCAGAAGCGGACGTGGGGACACTTTTCGGCAATATCCAGGATGTCGCTGGCCTGAGCCCAGGGATCGTCGCCGACGCTGGAGTGAATGATGAATGGAATATCCCACTCGGCGGCCAGATCGATGAAGCCGCGGCCTTCCTCGCCGAGCGTACGAATGAAGGACTGGAGCATCGTGCTCTGAATCTTCAGGCCGTGGAACTGGTACTCACCGCGCAGCTTCCGCAGCTCTGCAATCTGGCCGGCCTGCTCGCGCATCGGATCCAGCATCATGAAGGGAAGGCAGCGTTTTCCTTCCTCGGGAAAAAGCTCGTACAGCTCGCGGAGCAGGCGTCGGTTTTCAAACGCATATGGGATCTTCTCCAGCCCGCCATAGACGATCTCGCCGCAGCGCAGCGCTTCGATCTGGAGCGAGAGATTGATGACGAAGGGAAATACGACCCAGCGATCCACGCCGAGCGCGCCGCCTTCGCTCGTCATCGTGATGAGATGCTGCGCGTAGGGGAAATCGCCGCGCAGCCAGAACATGAAGTCCGCGCCGACGTGGTTGTGGCAATCGATGATCATTTGGGGAGGAAGGCTGTGGATTCAGCCGGTTGGGCGCTCGAATGCAAGCTTGGCGGCGTGCCGACGCTGGTGCTCAGTGGCGGCCTCCCCATGAAAGCGCTGCTCTATCCGGAATTCGATCGCGTCGAGATGACTGAGTGTCCGCCGCCGCGGGCGGTCGCGGGCGAAGTGCTGCTGCGCGTCGCGGCGTGCGGCATCTGCGGCAGCGAGCTCGAAGGCTTCCGAAAACGCAGTCCGCGCCGGCCGCCGCCGCTGATCATGGGCCACGAATTCTGCGGCGTGGTGGAAGCGCTGGGCGATGGCGTCACTGGGGTCGAGGTCGGGCAAAAGGTGGTCTCGAACTCCCTCGTCGCCTGCGGTGAATGTGTGCGGTGCCAGCGCGGCGATACGCATCTCTGCGCACAGCGGCAGATCTTCGGAATGCACCGCCAGGGCGCCTTCGGGGAGTTTGTGAATGCGCCCGCGCGGTGCCTGATCGCCTGGCCCGACGCCCTGCCCGCAGAGGCCGCGTGCCTCGCCGAGCCGCTGGGCAATGGCGTCCACATCGCGAATCTCACGCGCCACCTCGCGCCGCG
>JBGSYE010000031.1:0-5939 GCA_041751075.1 Chthoniobacteraceae bacterium | reverse complement strand
CGATCTCCTTCCCGCGCGGCACGGTGATCGCGAGCGCCCGGTGCCCCGCCGCGTCGCTCGAGGCCACGAGTTCGAGATCGCCCGTTTCTTTCACCAAAAAGAGCGAGGCCGCCTCGACCTGCAGGACGCGGCGCGCGACTTCGAGGATCGACGGGAGCAACTCGCTCGAGTTCGTGATGGCATTGATGAGGGCGCTCACCTCGACGAGCCCTTTGTAGAGAGTGAGCTGGCGCTCGAGAGTCGCGGTGTCCTGAGCCATCGGTGGCGAGTGTAGCGGGTGGGTGGGGGGAGTAAAGCAGGGCGTCCTCGTCCTCGTCCTCGATCGCCAGAAATTCGAGGACGAGCACGAGCACGCCGCCGCCTCTCCCATGCCGCATTCACGGTTGATCTGCCTTTTCCCGCTCCATAGCATCCGCCGCCCATGAAGAAACCCCTCGTCCTCTCCCTCGCTCTCACCCTGCTCGGATTCGCCGGCTGCCAGAAGGCCGGCGATGGGACGGAAATTCTCGTCGGCGAATTTGCATCGCTCACCGGCAAGGAGGCGACCTTTGGCATTTCATCGCACGAAGGCACGGTGCTCGCCGTCGAGGAGATCAATGCGGCGGGCGGCGTGAACGGAAAGAAGATCAAGCTGATCACCGAGGACAATCAGTCGAAGGCCGGCGAGTCCGCGAACGCCGTGAACAAGCTCATCGCGAAGGACGGCTGCGTGGCGATCCTCGGCGAAGTGGCCTCGTCGCGTTCGCTCGAAGCCGCGCCGATCTGCCAGCAAAACAACATCCCGCAGATCTCGCCGAGTTCGACGAATCCGAAGGTAACCGAGACCGGCGACTTCATCTTCCGCGTCTGCTTCATCGATCCCTTCCAAGGCACGGTGATGGCGAACTTCGCGAAGAATACGCTCAAGGCGCAAAAGGTCGCCGTCTTCACCGACGTGAAGAGCGACTACTCGAAAGGGCTGGCGAAATTCTTTGAGGAAGGCTTCGTCAAGGCGGGCGGGCAGATCGTGGCGCAGCTCGACTACAATGGCGGGGACAAGGATTTCAAAGGCCAGCTCACGGCGATCAAATCGGCGAATCCGGAAGGAGTCTTCGTGCCGGGTTACTATACCGACGCGGCGCTCATTTGCATTCAGGCCAGGGAGGTTGGGCTCACGGTGCCGTTTTTCGGCGGCGATGGCTGGGAGAGCGAAAAGCTCACGGAGATCGGCACGGACGCCGTCGAGGGCACCTATTTCAGTACGCACTATTCGCCCGACGCCGGCGGGCCGAAGGGCAAGGCCTTCGTCGAGGCCTACAAGAAGCGCTACCACGGCAAGCAACCCGATGCGATGGCGGCGCTCGGCTACGACTCGGCGATGATCCTCGCCGATGCAATGAAGCGCGCGGGCAGCAGCGAGGGCAGCAAGGTCCGCGACGCCCTGGCGGAGACGAAGGACTTCGAGGCCGTGACGGGAAAAATCACGATCAACAAGAACCGCGACGCGGATAAGTCCGCGGTGATCCTACAGGTGAAGGGCGGCAAATTCACCTACGTCGAGACCATCGCGCCGTAAGCGGCGAACGGATCGCGCCGCTTCCGGGATGGATTGGTTCCTCCAGCAATCGATCAACGGGCTTGCGCTCGGGGCCATCTACGCGCTCATCGCGCTCGGCTACACCATGGTCTATGGCGTGTTGCGCTTCATCAATTTCGCGCACTCCGATGTGCTGATGCTCGGCGCGTTTTCAGCCTTTTACCTCACGCCCACCATCGCCGGTGCGCTAGGGACGCAGACGATCGCCACGGCCTTTGTCGTCATCGTTCTCTCCGCGCTGATCTGCGCGCTCATCGGGGTGACCATCGAATTCCTCGCCTACCGTCCGCTCCGCAAGCGTCCGCGGCTCACCGTGCTCATCACGGCGATCGGCGTCTCGCTCTTCATCGAATTCACCGGACAGCACGAGAAGGTCTTCGGCGCGGCGACCAAGCCCTTTCCCAAGCTGCTGCCGAGCCGCGATCTCACCTGGGGCGCGCTGCATTTTTCCAGCAATGACCTCGTCGTGCTCGTGCTCACCGCCGTGCTCCTCCTGGCGATGTGGCTCGTCGTCCAGCGCACCAAGGTCGGCATGGCCATGCGCGCGGTGTCTTACAATCAGCAGGCCGCGGCGCTCATGGGGGTGAATGTGAACGCTGTGATCTCCTTCACCTTTGCGCTGGGGTCGGCGCTCGCGGCGATCGCGGGGATCTTCTACGCGATGCGCGCGCCGGGCATCGAACCGCTCATGGGCGTCCAGCCTGGATTGCGCGCCTTTGTCGCCGCGGTGCTGGGCGGCATCGGCAATCTGCCCGGCGCCGCGCTCGGCGGCATCCTGCTCGGGCTGCTCGAGACTTTCTTTGGCGGGATGCCGGGGCTCTCGAACTACCGCGACGGCATCGCCTTTGCGATCCTCATCCTGATCCTGCTCTTCCGCCCGGCGGGACTGCTCGGAAAGATGCAACCGGAGAAAGTCTAGATGCGCGGCAAAGAACCCCTCTTCCTCCTGCTCGCGGTGATCGTCGCAGTGGCATTGTCGCTCGGATCGGGCGCCTTCAATCGTTACTACCTCGGCATCGCCATCGACGTCGGGATCAATGTGATCCTCGCCGTCTCGCTCAATCTCATCAACGGGCATACCGGCCAGTTCAGCCTCGGGCATGCGGGCTTCATGGCCGTCGGCGGATTCATCGCCGCAAAGCTCACGCTGGTCTGCGGCGCTGCGTGTCCGGAAAATCTGCGGCCACTGCTCTTCGTCGGCGCATTACTTCTCGGCGGCAGTGTCGCGGCGGTCGTCGGGCTGGGAGTTGGCATCCCGTCGCTGCGGCTGCGCGGCGACTACCTCGCCATCGTCACGCTGGGCTTTGGCGAAATCATCCGCGTCATCTTTCAAACGAGCGATTTCTTCGGCGCAGCGACTGGCCTCACCGGCATTCCGAAGCTCACCACCTTTGGCTGGGCCTGGGCACTCGCCGCGGTCACGATCTACGTCGTCACCACCGTCGTGAATTCGACCTACGGCCGCGGCTTCATCGCCGTGCATGACGACGAGATCGCCGCGAGCGCGATGGGCATCAATCCCGTGCGCTACAAGGTCACCGCCTTCGTCATCGGCGCCTTCTTCGCCGGCATCGCGGGCGGTCTCTACGCCCACCACAAGGCCGTCATCTCGCCGTCGGGCTTCGACTTCATCAAGAGCATCGAGATCGTCGTCATGGTCATCCTCGGCGGCATGGGCCGCACCGTCGGCGTCATCTTCGCGGCGATCATCCTCACCCTCCTGCCCGAGTTGCTGCGCGGCGTCGCCGAGTATCGGATGATCATCTACTCGCTGCTCATCATCGGCATCATGCTCACCCGGCCGCAGGGGCTCTTCACTCTCGGGAGAAAGGGCGCGACCTCGTGAGCGCGCTGCTGGAGTGCGAAAAGGTGACGATCAAGTTTGGCGGCCTCACTGCCGTTTCCGCGCTCGACTTGCGCATCGGCGAGCGCGAGCTCGTCGGCCTCATCGGCCCGAACGGCGCAGGCAAGACAACGGCCTTCAATCTCATCACCGGCGTCTATCGGCCGACCGGCGGAAAGATCACCTTCAAGGGCCGGTCCACCGCCGGCGTGAAGCCCTACGTGCTTTCCCTGCACGGCATCTCCCGCACCTTTCAAAACATCCGCCTCTTCGGCTCGATGACCGTCTTCGACAACGTGCGCACCGCGATGCAGGGCAACCGCGCGCAAGGCATCTGCGAGGCGCTGCTCCGGGGCCGCACCTTCATCGAGAGCGAGCGGAAGGTGGAGCGGGAAGTCGTCGAGCTGCTGAAGATCTTCGGCCTGGAAACCTTCCGCGACACCCTCGGCACATCGCTCCCGTATGGCGATCAGCGCCGCCTCGAGATCGTCCGCGCGCTCGCCACCCAGCCACGCCTGCTCCTGCTCGACGAGCCCGCCGCTGGCATGAACCCAACGGAAAAGCAGGAGCTGATGAAGCTCATCAGCTTTGTGCAGGAGAAATACGGCATCGCCATCCTGCTCGTGGAGCACGACATGAAAGTCGTGATGGGCATCTGCAAACGCATCGCCGTGCTCGACTACGGCGTGAAGATCGCGGAGGGGACGCCGGAGGAGATCCGACGGAACCCCAAGGTCATCGCGGCGTATTTGGGGAAGGAGGAAGCGTGACAAAAGCACCAAGAGCGAAGTGCCAGGAGCCAGGCAGGGTCCAAGCGAGAAAGGATCAAATCGAAAGGAAGAATTCGGCCGCGGACGCTTGGTTCTTCCTCCCTGATTCTTCGTCCTTACCTGGCTCCTGGCACTTCCTTCCTGGTACTTATTTCCCCGATGCTTGAACTCCGCGACCTCCACGTGAACTACGGCGCGATCGCCGCGCTGCACGGCATCTCCATGCGCGTGCCCGCCGGGAAGATCGTCACCCTCATCGGCGCGAATGGCGCGGGGAAATCCACCACCCTGCGCGCCATCTCGGGGATCGTCCCGGCGCGCTCGGGCGTCATCAACTTCAATGGCGAAAACATCGCCGCACTCGCCCCGCACCTCGTCGTCGCGCGCGGCCTGGCGCAGGCGCCCGAGGGCCGCATGATCTTTGCGAATCTCACCGTGCGGGAGAACCTCGAGATGGGCGCCTTTCTCCGCAAAGACAGAGCCGGCATCGCGACGGACTTCGCCTACGTCTTCGGCATCTTCCCGCGACTGAAGGAACGCGAGCGGCAGACCGCCGGCACGCTCAGCGGCGGCGAGCAGCAGATGCTCGCCATCGGCCGCGCGCTCATGAGCCAGCCGAAGTGCCTGATGCTCGACGAGCCCTCGCTCGGGATCGCACCGATCCTCGTCCAGACGATCTTTGAGAAGATCGTGGAAGTGAACCGCGAGCTCGGCCTCACCATCCTGCTCGTCGAACAGAACGCGAACCTCGCGCTCGAAATCGCGCATCACGGTTACGTGCTGGAGACCGGCCGCATCATCCTCGAAGGCACCGCCGCCGAATTGCGCGAGAACGACGAAGTGAAAGCCGCTTATCTCGGCGGGGAGTGAGATGCGACAGCCATAGGACAGTGTCACATTCGCCGGACTCCCCGGATCGAGCGTATTCACCCCCATCCACCACCGCAGGGCTTGGGGGCGGGATGCACTCGCGACGATGAATCGCGATTTCCGCAATGCCGGATCGGATTCGCGAGCTGGCGAAGGAAGTCTTCCCGGACGGGCCCACGCTCGAACACCGCCGGCAGTGCAATGAGCAAGGCAACAAGGTGCGCAAAGGCGAACCGACGGCTCGAATATCTGGCCAGCAGCATCGTCCCTCACCCCGCCAGGGACGGCCCGTGTTTCCCGCTTGGAGTGCCGCGCCGGTTGCATTTTCCTCCGCTGCGCCATGCTCCGCATCCTCCTTCTCCTCACGCTGCTCCTCGGCGGCTGTGCCTCGCCGCAGTACGTCTATCGCTTTGTCCCGGGGCGCACGGCGATCCTCCGCGACGGGATCGCCCATGCGCCGCCGGATGCGCCCGAGGAGGTGCATGCGGCCATCGCCGCCGGCAATCGCATCGCCGGCACGCCCTACGGGCGGGGCGGCGGCCACCGTTCGGTCTTCGATTCGGCGTACGATTGCTCTGGCGCCGCTTCCTATGTCCTCATCGGTGCGGGGAAATTGCGGAGCCCCACGACCTCGACCGCCTTCCGCCGCTACGGGCGCTCCGGGGAGGGGGATTGGATCACGCTCTACGCGCGGCGCGGCCACGTCTTCCTATCGGTCGCGGGGTTGCGCTTCGACACGGGGTACCACGGCGGGTCTCGCGGCCCTCAGTGGACGACCCGCAGCCGGCCTGCCAAGGGCGCGGTGCTCCGGCATCCGGCGGGCCTGTAGCCTGGGTGCCGGGCTATCCGGCCGCCGCTCGTCGCCAGCAGTAGTCCAGCA
>JBGSYE010000030.1:0-4718 GCA_041751075.1 Chthoniobacteraceae bacterium | reverse complement strand
CGCGCCCGGCAGCGTCGCCTCCACACTATGAGTGAAAGATTTCATCTCGTCACCGGCGCCACCGGCTTCATCGGCAGCGCGCTCGTGCGGGCTTTGGTGAAAGGCGGGCATCGGGTGCGCGCCTTCGACAACGATTCCCGCGGATCGCGCCATCGCCTCGCCGATGTGGCTTCGCAGGTGGAGTGGATGAGTGGCGACGTGCGGGACGCCGCGGCGGTCCGGCGCGCCGTGGCGGGTGTGGACATCGTGAACCACCTGGCCGCGGTCAATGGCACCGAGTTCTTTTACACCAAGCCGGACCTCGTGCTCGAAGTCGCCGTGAAGGGCATGCTCAACGTGCTCGATGCCTGCATCGCCGAAGGGGTCGGCGATCTCTGCGTGGCTTCCAGTTCGGAGGTGTATCAGACCCCGCCCGCCGTGCCGACCGATGAGACGGTGCCGCTTTCCATCCCCGATCCGCTCAACCCGCGCTACTCCTACGGCGGCGGCAAGATCATCAGCGAATTGCTCACGCTCAACTACGGACGCTCGAAGCTGCGGCGCGCCGTTATCTTCCGCCCTCACAATGTCTATGGCCCGGACATGGGCTGGGAGCATGTGATTCCGCAGTTTGCCCTGCGCATGGCTGCCCTCGCGCGCGGGACCGTCGGCCCCATCGCCTTTCCCATCCAGGGGACCGGGGAGGAGACCCGCTCCTTCGTTTTCATCGACGACATGATCGCCGGTCTCCTCGCTGTCATCGACCAGGGCGAGCACCTCGGCATCTATCACATCGGGACCGAGACCGAGGTCGGCGTCCGCGCGCTGGCGGAAGCCGTGGGCGCGTATTTCGGGCGTGAGATTCAGGTCGTGCCGAGCCCCTTGCAGCCAGGCGGCACGCTGCGGCGCTGTCCGGATATTTCCCGGCTGCGGTCGCTGGGCTATGCCCCGCGCGTGTCGCTCGAGGAAGGGCTCGCCGCGACCATCCCCTGGTATATAGAGAATTTCGACAAGCGCCCGTCTTCCAACCCCACTTCATGATCACACCCAAGAAACTCGCCGCCGGCAGCGGCGGCAGCATCGTCGTGGATCGCTGCCAGGTCTGCGACTTCCCGGATTTGCAGAAAATCCTCTTCCTGGGCTATCTGCCGCCGGTGAACACGATGCCGCCGATCGGCACGCCGCTCGCCGAGCAGCCCGCGTATCCCGCCGAGCTTCTCCACTGCCGGCACTGCACGCTCGCGCAGCTCGGGCTCATCGTCGATCCCGCCATCCTCTTCCCGCCCACCTACCCCTACACCAGCGGCACCACGAAAATCCTGCGCGAAAACTTCGCCGAACTCGCGAGTGAAGTCGCCGCACGGTATCCGTTGAAGCCCGACGATCTCGTCATCGATATCGGGTCGAACGACGGCACGCTCCTGAGCAATTTTCAAAGGCCCGACGGGCGCGTCTTCGGCATCGAGCCGACAAATGCCGCGAAGCTCGCCATCGAACGCGGCATCCCCTCGGTCGTCGCCTTTTTCACCAGAGCCGTGGCGGAGAAAGTGGCCGCCGAGCAAGGCCGGGCCAGGATCGTCACGGCCACGAATGTTTTCGCGCATATCGAAGACATCCACGACATCGTCGCCGGCATCCTCGCGCTGCTCACCGACGACGGCATCTTCATCAGCGAGTCGCATTACTTCCTCTCGCTGCTCGAGACGCTGCAATACGACACCATCTACCACGAGCATCTCCGCTATTACTCCCTCACGAGCCTGCGTCATCTCCTCGAGCGGCATGGCCTCCAAGTGATCCACGCGCGGCGCATTCCCACGCACGGCGGCTCGATTCGAGTCTATGCCGCGAGGAAAGGCCAGCATCCCGTGCAGCCAAGCGTCGCGCAGATCGTCGAGGAGGAAAGCAACGGGATCAACGCGGAGGCGTTCCGGCGGTTCAAAGGCGCGGTGGTGAACTCGAAGCTCGGCCTGCTCTCCCTGCTCCGGGACATCAAAGCCCAGGGCCACCGCGTCTATGGCATCGGCGCGCCGTCGCGCGCCAGCACCTTGATCAATTACGTGGGCCTCGACGATGGTACGCTCGACTGCGTGCTCGAGATTCAGGGCTCCTACAAGATCGGCAAGTATATCCCCGGCACGATCATCCCGGTGTGGGAGGAATCGCGGCTCTTCACCGACCAGCCCGAGTACGCGCTGCTGCTCTCCTGGCACATCGCGGAGGAATTGATGCCCAAGCTCACCGCGCGCGGATTCAAGGGCCGCTTCATCATCCCGCTGCCGACCCCGCGCGTGTGCTAGGGTTGTTTTCGCAGAGCCAGTCGCGCCGGTGGTGCGCGCAAAATTGCAGCCTCTCGGTGTGTCTGTGATCTCCGAAGATTCACCCGAAATATCGGAAGGCGCGCTGGCCTCCGGGGTGCCCGTGTCGCGCTGGGCGAGACGCCGCCTGCTGCTCTGCGATCTGCTCTGGGTGCCGTCGGCGCTGTGGATTCTGATCATGATCCTGACTTACTCGGTGGATATCCCCTCCATCGATCAATGGGACGGGGAACTGCCATTTCTCATGAAATCGTTCGAAGGCGTGGCGACGTTCGACGACTTCATCGCTCCCCATTTGGAGCACCGCGTGGCTCTGAATCGCGTGGCAGGGATGATCGTCGCGAAGTTCTTTGGCTGGCGCAGCACGGTGGAAGCAGTGCTCATGTGGATGCTGGCGTGCGGCTGCGCGGTGAATCTCTGCGTGCTCAGCCGGCGGATGGACGCGGTGGGAACAGGAAGGCGGGCCGCGCAGATCGCGCTGCTCGGCTTGCTGTTTTTTGGGCTGCCGCAATATGCCGTCTGGCTGAATGCCATGGCCATCCAGTGGTTCAACATCGAGATCATCGTCATCGGCGGGCTTGTGATCGCGGGATCGAGGCTCGCACTGTCCACGCGATTCGCCCTGTGCATGGTGCTCGCGACCCTCGGTACCTTCTCCTCGTCCAATGGACTGCTCACATGGGTGCTTTTTCCTCCGGCGTTATTGCTTCCCGGTTCGTGGCAGAATGTGCGGCGCCACCTTCCGTGGCTTGCTGGGTGGATGCTGCTCGCGAGCGTCACTGTCGCCCGTTACTTCTGGGGCTTTGAACGTCCCCCGGAAGCCCCGTCGATCTGGACGGCTTTGGGCAATCCAGGGCTCTTTGTTGGCTTCTTTCTCGCGAACGTTGGTTCGCCATTCGCAATGGGCACGGCATTGAATCCAGTGACGCAGGCGATGATCGCTGGCACGATCGTCGTCCTGCTGTACACTATGGTCGCCGTCCATACTTTCAGGTCACGACAGGATACGATGTTCCTCCGCCAGGCTTTGCCGTGGCTCTTACTCGGCGCCTACGCGCTCATCACCGGGCTCGCCATGACGCTCGGCAGAGCGGGGCTCGGCCCGGGTGAAGCCATTGCTTCCCGCTATGTGAACACGCATGTGCTTACCGCCATCGCTTTGGTTTTCCTGGTGCCGGGAACTTTGGACCGGATGCTTCGCCGGGCATCTGAGGAAGACGCACTGGGGGAAGGCCCCCACTCTCGAAGGCTGACGCCCGCGATTGCGCACCGGCTCTCCGCGAGTCTCGTGACCGCCGCGGTCATTCTGCATGTCTGCTACTCTGCCGCGGTTTGGCCTTTCTATGAGAACCATCGCCTGACTCTCCATGGGGCCAAAGCGGCCGTTCTATTTATCAAGATGTTCGTTGAGGACGGGTTGTTGAAGCCATTGTGGGCGGGAAAGACTGCCGACCAGGTGATGGCCCGAGTGGATTTCCTCGATGCCAGGGGATTCCTACGACCGGGTCTGGTACGAAGTCCGCTGATCCGTGATTTGGCCGCCTCCGCAGAAACGAACCTCGGCGGCACAGCGCGTTACGGCACCGTCGAACAGAGCGGCGGGCTCGGCGGAAATCTCGTGGGCCTTTCGGGCTGGGCGTTCTTTCCCGAGCGCGAGCGGGCGGCGGATTCGGTGCTGCTGACGTGGGAACTCCAGCCCGGGGAGGGGCGCGCATTTGCGCTCGCCGACATGGGTTTGATCCGGGACGACCTCGTTCAGCGGTTCCAGGATTCCGCCTACCGCCGGGCGGGATGGGTGAAGCGATTCGACGCATCGGCGCTGCCCAAGGGAAAACTCACCATTCGCGCCTGGGCTTTCGATACGGAAACGGCCAAGGCGTATCCGTTGGAAGGATCATTTTCGCTGCACCACCAATGAAGAAAGCGCGCGGCGTTGCAATGGAGTGGAACACCCCGGCAGTCGCGTCCAAAGGTTGGGACACTTCTGAATCATGAAGCCCCCCTGCCACATCTGCGAACGCGACACGCTCGAAATCCTTTCCGCTTTTCACGATCTCCGGCGGGTGACATCCGATTGCAAACCGTGGCCGGCGGGTGGGCAGCTCGGGGTCTGCCGCTCATGTGGGTGTGTGCAGGCGGTGATCGATGAACGCTGGCGCTCGGATGCGGATGCGATCTACCGCGACTACACGATCTACTATCAGGCGGGCGGGACGGAGCAGAGTGTCTTCGATCCGGCGGCGGGCGTGGCGTCCACACGATCGGACCGGCTGGTCGCGCTGCTCGCGGAGCGTGTGGCGTTGCCGGAGCGCGGTCGGTGGCTCGATGTCGGTTGCGGCAATGGCGGCTTCCTCGGGAGCTTTGCGCGCCGCTTCCCCGCGTGGACGCTGGCCGGTGTGGAATATGACGCGAAATATCGCG
>JBGSYE010000029.1:0-3371 GCA_041751075.1 Chthoniobacteraceae bacterium | reverse complement strand
CTTCGATCTTCGCCCGGATCACCCGGAGATTCAGGGGCCGCTGACCAGCATGAAAACGAAAGTCCCCGGCATCCACGTCACCGACAAGCTGCCCGGTCTCGCCGCCCACATGGACAAGATCGCGCAGATCCGCAGCATGAGCCACACGCAGGGAAACCACAGCGCCGGAGAATACAAAGTCCCCTCCGGCTACGAAATGGGCAGCCGCGTCATCGCCCATCCTTCCCTCGGCGCGTGGGTCACGAAGCTCGCGCCGCAGATCAATCCCGCCATGCCGCCTTACATCCGCGTCGGCGATCTCGGCGGCCATCCCAGCAGCGGCTTTTTCTCCGCGTCCTACGGGCCGCTGCCCATCTCCAGCGCCGATGCGGGCCTCCAGAACAGCCGCCTGCGCGGCGGTCTCGACGCGGGCAGCTTCCGGGAAAGCGTCGATCTCGTGACGAAATTCGACAGCTCCTTCCGCCAGCGCCGCGCCGGCAGCGCGCAGGTCGCCGCCTTTGCCGATCTCTACACCGACGCCGTGCGCCTCATGTCCAGCAAGGACTTGGAAGGCTTCGACATTTCCAAGGAGCCGAAGGAAGTGCGTGAAGCCTACGGCAAGAGTTCCTTTGGCCAGGGCTGCCTGCTCGCCCGTCGTCTCGTCGAGCGCGGAGCCCGCTTTGTCGAGGTCGATCTCGGCGGCTGGGACACCCACACCGACAATCACGAGGGTGTCGCCCGGAGCTGCACCACCCTCGACGAGGGCCTCTCCGCCCTGCTTACCGACCTCAGCACCCGCGGCCTACTCCAGCGCACCCTCGTCGTCCTGACCACGGAGTTCGGGCGTTCCCCGGAGATTGACCAATACGCCGGTCGCAATCACAATCCCTTCGGCTACACCAGCCTTCTCGCCGGCGGCGGCATCGTCGGCGGAGCGGTCTATGGCAAGTCCGATCCCTCCGGCAAAGGCGTCGCCGAAAACCCGGTCACGCCCTACGCCTTCAACGCCACCATCGCCCACGCCCTCGGCGTTGATTACCTCAAAATGGAAACCCCGGCACCCGGCGGCCAGCTCTTCTCCATCGCCGGGAAAGACACCGCGCCGGACAAAGGCAAGCCCATCGCGGCGCTCTTTGGGTAAAATTCGCTCCTTTGCGGTCCCCGAAAAACACCCTTACACCTCCATGATCACCTTCTAACTTCTATCCAATGAAATTCCTGTTTCTTTTCTTTCTCACCCTCGCAGGCCTCCGCGCGGCCCCGGTCACCACGACGGAGGCTCTCGTAGCAGCCATTCGTGACGGTGCGGAAGGCTCCAGCTTCGAGATCGCAGCGGGCACTTACGCACTGTCCGCTCCGCTGGAGCCAAAAGCGGGCATGTCCATCACGGGTGCCGGACAGGGCAAGACGATCATCACGCATGATCCGTCTTGGAAGCCCTCCACCGAGACGCTGCCGGACCCCGAGATGACGCTGAAGGGCATGGACACCCGCGCCTGCCTCTTCCGGCTTCAGGAGAAGGCCGCGGACATCACGCTCTCCGGCATGACTTTGCGCGGACCGCAACTTCACAACGCGATCTTCGGCATTGGGAACAAGAACCTGCATCTGCATCACCTGCGCATTGAGGACTTCCTCGCCTCCGGCATCCGCACCTTTTCCATGAGCGGGGCGAAGATTCACGACTGCGAGTTTATTGATGCAGGTGGGCGCTGGGAACGCGGAGGCAAGCCAGGAGTCAAGGGCGGAATGACGGGCGGCTCCATTTTCACCATCTGGATGTCGGATAGTGAAATCTTCGACAACCGCTTCACCCGGACCAAGGTGGAAAAAGCGCGCGAGGTCTATGGCATCAAGGGGCGACAAGGCAAACGCTGCCGCATTCATCACAACACGATCGAGGTGAACTTTTCCATCGAGTTTCCCTTCGAGAATGATGAGGACATGGAGATCGATCACAACATCTGCCACGGCACCATTTCGATCCCGAAGCACGGCGGCGGCCCCGTGCCCGCCAGCGGCAGCACCTTTCACATCCATCACAACTGGATGCGCGACAGCTACTCCATTGAGTTTGTCCGCAACGGCGTGGAGATCGACCACAACCTCTTCGACTTCGCCCTCGACAAGGACCACGGCAATCTCATCAGCGGCTTTGGCAAAGCTGCTGCGAAAGGCCCCGCGAGCTTTCATCACAACCTCGTCAGCAATCCTGGGCGTGGCGTCATCTGGATCAACGAACCCTTCAACAATCTTGACGTGCATCGCAACCACATCATCACCCGCACCACCGCCACGCCGCGCACTGAGGGACTGTTCGGTTTCAACGCGCAGTGTGACTTCAGCACCATCAGCATTCGCAACAACATCATCGAGTGCATCGGCCAGCCACGCCCGCTGTTGCGTGCCAAGGAAAGCTACGCCTCCAGCGTGGAGAACAATCGCCTCACAAACGTGAGCGATAGTGATCTCTATGAAAACAAACAGACCAAGCCAGTGCAAGCTTTGGAAGCTCCGCTCTCGTTCACCTGTGGGATGCACAACGAGATCACCGTCACGGGTTGGGCAGCGAAGCCGACTGCGGGTCTTTGATATGCCACTTGAAAACTTCGCCAAGCAACTCCGCGCCTTCTTCATCGCCTCACTGTTCATCGGCACCGCCACCGCGCAGGACGCTATAACCGCAATCCATGAGATGAAATCTGCCGCACTGCCTAAACCAAGAACAAGATGAGCGCTCGCGGCAACATCTTTGCCGACCTCCTGAAACCATCGCATGGGAGGGCATTGCCAATCACGCGCTTAGAGGCGTGAAGTCAGCGCCAGTCTCCTTGCGGCGGACTCATCCTCACGCGGTTTCTTGCCGCTGGGAGTGTTGATGCCGAATGCCATGGACGTTGCTCTTCATTAGGTCGATGACATTGGGGGCGCTGGCCGCTGGCGACCCGTTGCGAAGGGGCCCAGCGAACACACATTGGATAAAATTTACCAATGCCGCTCATCTTCTGCTCATGTTCGTGATGGGATGATGGCCTCATGCACTCCGCCGATCCTTGCCTGCCGTTCTCACGTCGCCATGTCCTCAAAACCGCCTCCAGCGGCTTCGGCTATCTCGCCTTCGCAGGTCTCGCCGCACGCGCCGCCGAGCAGTCGACCGCGTCACGCGAGGGGCCGCTGGCACCGAAGCAGCCTCACTTTCCGGCACGGGCAAAGCGCGTCATCTTCCTCTGTATGAGGGGCGGGCCGAGCCATGTGGACACCTTCGATTACAAGCCCAAGCTCTCCGCCGACACCGGCGCGGCGGGGACACGTCCCGGCACCAAGCTGCTCGGCTCGAAATGGAACTTCGCACAGCATGGTCAGAGCGGACTCTGGATTTCCGAGCTCTTCCC
>JBGSYE010000028.1:0-9416 GCA_041751075.1 Chthoniobacteraceae bacterium | reverse complement strand
CCCCTTTGAAACCGGCCTGCGCCTGGTCGCGCTGCGCGGCCTCTTCATGCAGGAAGCCTGCGAGCAGACCAGCGGCGGCATGGCCGCGATGATCGGCGCCGACGAGAGCGCCGTGCGCGCGCTGGCCTCGGAGTGCGACGTGGACGTGGCTAATCTCAACAGCCCAGGACAGATCGTCGTCTCCGGCGAGAGCTCGAAGATCGCCCTCGCCGTCTCGCTCGCAAAGGAACACGGCATCCGCCTTGCGAAGACCCTGAACGTCGCCGGCGCCTATCATTCGCGGCTCATGAATCCCGCTTTCGTGAAGCTCGGCGAAGCCATGGAGAGCCTCACCTTCCACGAGCCGACCTTCCCAGTGATCTGCAACGTGGACGCCACCCCCGTGCTCACACCGGAGGAGATCCGCGAGTCGCTGCTGGATCAGGTCACCGGCACGGTGCGCTGGACGGAGACGATCGAGTACCTCGTCGATGAGAAAAAGTGCGACCTCTTCCTCGAACTCGGCCCCGGCGGCGTGCTCGCCGGCCTGCTCAACCGCACGCGCAAAGGAACCCCGTGCGTTTCGATCACCGACTGCGCGTCGCTGGACGCGGCGCTGGCTCTGGTGAAGGCGTAACGGACGGCGCGTGGAGTGCGCGCGAGTCATCGCCGCTCCCGGTCGGAGCGCGGAGCGCGCGGCAGGCGAATGAGCTGCGTGCAAAGTGGAAAGCGGGGATGAATCACCGCACTCCAGCGAGGCCGTTTCCGAGAGCCTCGTTTGACCCTCTGCTCCTCTGCTGGCACCTTGCGGCCATGCTCCCCGCCCGCGGCGCCCGCCGCGTCGTCTTCCTCATCTTCCTCCTCGGGACGGGCGCACTCGGCTGGGCGCAGGCAGCCCGCGATGCCGCGGTGGAACTCAGCGCCACGGTGCAAGCCGCCCCGCCGCAGATCGCCCTGACCTGGCTGCCCTCGGCGTACCCGATCAATCTGCAAAAGGTCTATCGGCGGCTGAAAGGCGCTCCGACCTGGATCGATCTCGCGACGCCCGCCAATGCCGCCACTTCCTACACCGACACGAGCGTCGCCCCCGGCGTCTCCTACGAGTATTTCGTCTATCGCGACTTCGCAGGCTCGAGTCCCGCATCCGCCGCGGGCTACTTGAATGCCGGCATCGAGCTGCCGCGGGTCGAGAGTCGCGGAAAGGTCATCCTGCTCGTCGATGACACCATGGCCATGCCGCTCGCCGCCGAGCTGGCGCGCTTCGAGCAGGATCTCATCGGCGACGGCTGGATCGTCCTCCGTCAGGAAATCGCGCGCACCGCGGCGGTGCCGACAGTTCGGGCGGCGATCCAGGCGCTCTACCAGCTCGATCCGGCGGCGACTCGGGCGCTCATCCTCTTTGGCCGCATCCCGGTCCCCTACTCCGGCAATATCGCACCGGACGGCCACCCCGACCATCAAGGCGCGTGGCCGGCGGATGCGTACTACGGCGACATGGATGGAGTGTGGACGGACTCCACGGTGAACAACAACGCCGCGGACCGCGTGGAAAACCGCAACGTGCCGGGCGATGGAAAATTCGACCACAGCGCGCTGCCGAGCGACGTGGAACTGGAGGTGGGGCGCATCGATCTGTCGAACTTCAATGTCGTCCCCTTCGGCGTGAGCGAGACGGAACTCCTGCGCCAGTACCTCGATCGCAACCACGACTTCCGCCACCGGACGGGAAACTTTGCGAACGTCGTCCGGCGCGGGCTCATCGACGACAATTTCGGCTACTTCGGTGGAGAAGCCTTTGCCGCCTCGGGCTGGCGAAATTTCACGGCGTTCTTCGGCTCGGCGCCGGGCAGCGTGGTCGAGGCGGATTGGTTTGGCACGCTCGCCACCGCGAGCCATCTGTGGGCTTACGGCTGTGGCGGCGGCTCCTACTTCAGCGCAGGTGGCGTCGGCACCTCCGGAGACTTTGGCAGCACCCCAAGTCTCGCCGTTTTCACGATCCTCTTCGGCAGTTACTTCGGGGATTGGGATACGAGCGACTCCTTCCTCCGCGCACCGCTCGCCGGCCATGCCGGCTCGCTCGGTCTCGTGTGCCTGTGGGCCGGCCGCCCGCATTGGCATCTGCACCACCTGGCGGTCGGCGAGACCGTGGGCTACGGCGCGCGGCTCTCGCAGAATAACGCCGGCGCCTTCACCTCCGGCTACGTGGTGAACAACGGCGCCCGCCGCATCCACATCGCACTGATGGGCGATCCCACACTGCGGATGCACCCGGTGGCGCCGGCGGGGAATCCGGGCGCGACTTCCAGCGGTGGAGTGCCGGTACTCTCGTGGACGGCTTCCGCCGATCCGGTCGCGGGCTACCGCGTATATCGCGCCGCTTCGCCTGCCGGACCCTTCCAGCCGATCCGCAGCGCGCCGGTCGGGGGGACGAGCTACACCGATCGCACCGGCGTGCCTGGCCAGAGCTACAGCTACATGGTGCGGGCCGGAAAGCTCGAGAGCAGCGCGAGCGGCACCTACTTCAATGAAGCGCAGGGCGTCTTCGCCGGCGGCAGCTTCGCCGGACCGCTCGTGCGCGAGATCAACATCCGCGGAAGCGGACGCGAAATCCCGCTCGGCGACATAGACACATCGCTCGCGAACGGCACCGACTTCGGCGGCGGCATGGTGAGTGGGAGCGGGACCTTCCGCACCTTCTCAATCGCGAATGATGGAACGGGCACGCTGAGTCTCACCGGTCTGCCGCGAGTGCAGGTGGCCGGCCCGCCGGAGGGGGACTTCACCGTCGAGACCCAGCCGCCGGGCACGGTCGCCGGCGGAGCCAGCGCTGCCTTCCAGATCAAGTTCGTGCCGAAGGCCGTGGGCGAGCGCACCGCGACCGTCACCATCGCCAATGACGATCCCGACGAGGGCAGCTACTCCTTTGCCATCCGCGGCACGGGCGATCCGCTCCAGCCGGACATCGCGATCTCACCGGCGATGATCAGCCGCGCGCTCGCGCCGGGCGCTGCGGTCTCCGTCCCGGTCGCGATCGACAACGTCGGCGCCGTCGCGTTGCAGTTCACGCTCGATAATTCGCACAGCCGCTACAGCTTCCTCGACTCAAACGCACCCGGCGGCCCGAGCTACGCGTGGACGGACATCGCGACGACCGGCACGGAAGCGGGCGGCTTTGGCGATCCCGACGACGGCATCTCCTCGCCGGTGGCTATCGGCTTCGCGTTCCCCTTCTACGGCCAGAGCTTCACCACCCTCCGCATCTGCACGAATGGCTTCGTCTCCTTCACCGATTCCGCGGCGCCCGTCGAGAATACCAGCCTGCCCAGCGTCGGCGCGCCGCGCAATGCGATCGCCGTCTGCTGGGACGATCTGATCCTCGAAAACGGCGCGCGGATTTTCACACAACAGATCGGCGGCACTTTCGTGATTCAGTTCGACAGCGTGCAAATCTTCAACAAACCCGCCGAACGCATCACCTGCCAGATCGTGCTCAAGCCCACCGGCGAGATGCTGCTGCTCTACCACAGCGTGAGCTTCGTCGATCACCTCTACACCGTCGGCATCCAGAATGAATCGCGCACCGAGGGTCTGCAGATCGCAAACAACTCCAGCCTTGCGCAAGCCGGCCTCGCCGTGCGGATCGCCCCGCCGGGGATCGAGTCGTGGCTGACCCTCGATGCCAGCGGTGGGACGGTGGGGGCGGGAGGCATGCAGACGGTGCAGGCGACATTGAATGCGGCGGGCCTCGCACCCGGAGTGTACGGCGCGACGATCGGCACCGCCTCAAATGACCCCGACGAGCCGCTGCTCGGCATCCCGGTGGAGCTCACGGTGCTCAGCCCGATCCAGATCTGGCGGCAGACGCATTTCGGCACGCATGTCGATGCCGGCGACGGCGCCGACTCCGCGGACGTGGATTTCGACGGCATCTCCAATCTGCGTGAATACGCGCTGACCTTCGACCCGCATCTCAACAACGCCCCGGGCCTGCCCGCCGTCACCGCGAATCCCGCGGGCTATCTCCAGATCGCATTCACCCGCAACACCACCCGCACCGACCTCACCTACGAAGTGGAGGCCGGCTCGAATCTCGCCGGCTGGACGACGATCGCCCGGAGCATCGCCGGCGCCGCGACCGTGGCCACTGGCGCGCATTCCGTCGCGGAATCCGGCGCGGGCGACGTGAAAAGCGTGATCGTCGAAGACACCACGCCGATCACCGCAAATCCGCGGCGCTTCCTGCGCCTCCGCATCGCGCGGTAGCGCCGCCATCGCCCCGCTGGTCCATGGTGCGAATGGTCCGCCGCGATTCGCTTCAGAAGGCAAAGCCGAAGCTGAAGTGAAACGCGCCGCGCTCTTCATCGGCGCGGGGGCTCGGATTGACTCCGTAGTCGAGCCGAAGCGGCCCGATGGGAAGCGTGTATCGCAGACCGAGCCCGATGGCATAGCGCAAGTCGCCCGAGTCGCTGACCGCCTCGTTTTTCAGACTGCCAGCATCTACGAAGACCGCGCCGCTCAGCGCGTTGACGATGGGAAACATCAGTTCCGCATTGAGGACTGTGTAGAACTCGCCGCCGAGTGGGTTGCCGGCCTTGTCTTTCGGGCCGAGCTCCCGCTCCGCAAAGCTCCGCACGGTAGTGCTGCCTCCATTGAAAAATCGCACGTCGATCGGGATGGCCTCAATGACCGGCGCGATGTAGCCGGCGCGTGCGCCAAGCGCCAGCAGCGTCCGGCCGATGGGCTGATACCATGAGAAGCGTATCGTGCTGCGGGTGAACGCGGGCTGGCCATCGAGGAGCGCGTAGTCGAACGAGGACGAGAGGACGAATCCACGGTTCGGATTGATCGGATTATCGCGAAAGTCGGTGAGCTGGGTGACCCCGATGCTGGTGATGACGTAGTCGGTCGGGCCGAGGCGGCGGGGGTCCGCGGCGAGGGTGGGATCGACGTCGGTGATCTGGACGTCCGCGCCTTCGGCGAAGATGCCGAGTTCGAGATGCGGCAGCACTTTGCGCTGCAAATCGACGCGCGCGCCCAGCTCGCTCTTTGTGTAGCCGATCTCCTCGCGCTTCACCGCGGTGATCCGGCTGCGCAGTGAGAAGCGCGTGTCGAACAGCCACGGGTTGTCGTGGCGCAGCTCGCCTTTCATTCCCCGCTGCGAGTAATCGAATCCGAACGACAGCGGACGGCCGTGGCCAAAGAGATTGCGATCGACCAGGCGGATGCCTGCGAGACCCCCCTCGTAGCTGCCGTATCCGATCGTGAAGCCGACCTCGCGCGCTTTCGCCTCTTCGGCGGTGATCTCGAGCCGCACGAGATGCTCCGGTGCGGCGACGGTCGAGACGCGCAGCGATCGGAAGAGCCCGGTGCGCAGCATCTCGCGGTAGGTCTCATCGAGCTTTTCAGAGTCGTAGATCTCGCCCTTCAGATGCGCAAAACGTTTCGGCAAAAAGTCCGGCTGCAGCCTCGGCTCGGCGGTTTCGTTGCGCACGGTCACGCCGTTGAAACGAAAGAGGCCATCCGGTTTCGCGATGAAGGTGACGGGCACTTTTCCTGTGCGCGACTGGGTGTGATCCGCGAGCGCTTCGACCTCCGCCTGGAAGTAGCCGCGCGCCTTGTAGAAGGACTGCAGATTGCGCTGCAGAGCGTCCACCTTGCCCGGCGAGTAAGCCTTGTCGCGAAAGCGCTCTTCATTGCTGAATTTGTTCCGCGCACGCGGATCCGTGCCTGCGGAATCGCCGGTTTCCGGATCGCCGAGTGCGGTGAGCAGCTCTTCGCGCGGGAAGAGGGCCCGCCCCTGAAAGCGGATGTCTCCAAACGTGTAGCGCATCCCCTCCTGGATGCGCACGGTGACGCGGGCGCGAGTGCCACCGTGCGAGAGCGCCACGCCGGAGGCATCGACTTTCGCATTCAAAAATCCCTCCGACAGATACAGCCCGCGCACACGGTCGGCGCCTGCCGCGGCCTCGGCATTGGTGAATGGAAAATCCTCCGGCTCCTCCAGCAGGCGCTCCTGTGTGGTGCCGACCATGTACTCGTACAGCTTCTCGTCCGGGATCGTGCGATTGCCGATGAACTGGATCTTTTCCAGCAGCGTGCGCGGCCCCTCCGTCACGCGGATGAAGACCTTCCCGCCCCGGATCGAGTAGTCGGTGGTCGCCTTGGCGTATCCATTTTTCCGATAGAAGGCGCCGATGTAATAAGCGGCGTCGTCGGCGCGAGTGGAGGACATGCCCTTGCTTTGAATCTCACGGATTTGCTGCGTGATCGCGGCGTGGAGTTGCTCGTCGGTGTATCGCGTATTGCCCGCGATCTCCACGTACTTGCCCGCACGCTCGGTTTCTCCGCCGGTGAGCAATTCCGCGCCGAGCAGGGCGCCTTCTCCCGTGCGCGTGTCCTGCGCCACGTTGTGGGGGACGCTCGTCAGGAGCGCGGCCGTGAGAAGTGGGAGTGTGGTGCGCATTTATCGAAAGCGGATGAGATACTTCAGGCGTCCCGTGAAGCTGCCATCGACGCCGATCTCTCCGATGAGATAGGTCTGATCGGTGACGCGGAAGCGCGCGATAGCCTCCTGCGCTCCGGTGCGGTTGTCGATCGCGCCGAGCTCCAGGTCGAAGCGATCCCGGATGGAGCCGGCGCTCGGCTTCTTTTCCTCGGCGGGGATGGCGTCCCGATTGAAGATCTTGTTGTAGAGCTGCTTGATCGCGATGAGGGCCGCGCGGCTGGCGAGCGCCCCGGCGCTGCCGGAGAGCTCGCTGGTCGTCGTGCCGGTGGCCAGCAGCGACACGATGTCCGCGTGGGGCAGCGGAGGCTCGCTGTTGAGCTGCACCTGCGGATCGGAGGCCGTGCCGTAGATGTAGATGTGCACGAGGTAATCGCGAATCTGCGAATCCGCCTGGATCTCCAGCTTCGGCTGAAAGGGGGCGTCCTTGCTGAAGATGACGAATCCGCGAGGGACGGTGAGGGTGCTGAATGGCAGCGACGCCACGAACTGCTGTATGGTGACGGTGCCTTCGAGGTAGGGTTCGGCGCCGGTGCCGCGGAGTTTCAGGTCAATGTCCGCCGAGCCATTCGCGAGATTGCCGCGGATGAGAAATGGGTCGCCCTCCCGCGTTTCGATCGCGAGATCGAACGTCCAATCACTCAGCGGCGGCGGCAGCGAGACGGTCGTCGGTCCGGTCTGCGCGGACTTCGGCACGGGCCTGGCCTTGCCGGGGATTGCGATCGGCAGGATGTCGATCTCTTTGAAAAAGCGGCTGCTCACGACATACACCGCGCCCGTCACCGACGCGGCTTTGAGCGGGCCTTCGACCTTCACATCGGTATCGGCGCGGATGGTGATGGAGTCGTCGCGCTTCACCAGCACCTCGTCGGATCGCAGCCGGAGCGCAAAGTCCGGGTTCGCAAAGTCGGCGAGGCCGATCGTGCCGTTGAGTTCGAAAGTGCCGCCGCCGACTTCGCCCTTGAAGGTGTCGAAGCGCACGGTGTCCTCCGCGAAACTCACCTTCGCGCGGAAGGCGCCGACCGCCGGGATGTCCTCGCTGGCCATCCGCGCGTTCTTCAGATCGACGCTGGCCATGCCGCTGATGGAGGGCTTGCCAAACGTGCCGCCCACGCGCACGTCGAGCGCCATCGTGCCGTCGATGCGCCGCAACGCCGGCAGGGCCTTGGGGAGAAAGGCGAGTGAGGAGGCGGGGAGCCGAGCGCTCGCCTCGATCGGCAGATCGGGATCCACCTTTCCCGCCTGGATCACCGCGTCGATGTCGAGCGGCGCTCTGGCCTGGATCGTGAGCGGCTCGATCTGCGGCTGTCGCAGTGTACTCGAGAGCGTGAGCTGCCTCTCCGCATAGTGGACCTCGAGCGCGAGGCTGGCGGGTTGCAGTTCCTTCAGCGCGGAGGCCTGGAGCTTTTCGCCGTCCACTTTCAGATCCACTACGGGCTGACGGATCGTGCCGCTGGCGACGAGGCTCGCGGTGAGCGTGCCCGAGGCCGGCGCCTCGCCGCCGAAGCTCGCCAGCAGCTTTCCGATATCGAGCTTCGTGGTGCTGATGTTCGCCTCGATGGGCCTGTCGAACGGCACGGGCTGTTTCGTCTGCGATGGATCGAAGGGCACGGAGAGGAATCCATTGAGCACCTGCGTGCCGGCCTGCACGAGACCCAGATCGAGCAGGCGCAACTGGCGCTCTCGCCACTCCAGGACTCCGCCGAGGCTGGTCTGTCCGGTTACCACGCGGAAAGGTTGCGACTGCGCGGATTGCGGCGTGTAGCTGCCCGCGAGTTTCGCTTCGGTAAGATCGACCTTTCCGTAGCTCACCTTTGTCGCCTCGAGATCCAAATTGCCGGAATGTTGCTGAGGATCGAGCTGACCCTGTCCGCTCCACTCCAGATTGAACTTGCCGCTCAGCGCCTCCTCAATGCCGAAGGTCGCGAGCAGCGGTTGCAGCTTTGCGAGCTCCGGAAGCGCCACCTCCGCGGTGGCCTCGTAGGCGCGCGGCGCGGCGAGGGCGACGTTGCCGTCGATCGCGATGCGGTTGGAGTCGTCGATCTGCAGGGCCAGCCGGTCGATGCGGGCGCGGCCTTCGGTGAACTGCACCTGCGCCTGGAGACTGCGCGCGGAGAATTCGCCGAATCCCAGGGGCGCGGCTTGGAAGTCGAGCGTCCCGGCGACGGCCAGCGGCGTCACGGTGCCCTTGCCATCCACCTGGAGCGTCAGGCTGCCGGAGAGCGGTTTCTTGACGCCCTGCGCATCCAGCAGGGGCGAGAGGATGCCGAGGTCGGGGATTTTCGCGGCCAGCGCGACGTCAAAGCGCTGCGGCTTTTCGATGCCCGCTTCGCCACGGACGGTGATCTGGTTTTCCTCGTTGAATCGGAGCACGAGGCCATCGGTCTTTGCGACGTCGTCCACGATCGTCACCGTGCCCTTCAGGCTCTCGGCGGTGACGCCGGCGAAGCTGAAGTCGCTGCCGTCGATGGCGACCGTGCCATTCATCGCACCGCCGGTGGACTTCACATTCGCGTCGAGATCGATCGTCCCCGTCAGCGGCTGGCCGAGCACCTGGATTTTGAAATCGCCGATCGTCGGTGCGTCGATCTTGAAGCTGATGTCCGCGGGCGCTTTTGCCGCGTCTTTCGGATCGCGGGGCAATTGATAGGTGCCCGCGCCGGTGATCCGATTCTCCCCGCGCTTGATCTCCAGTTGGTCGATCTTCACGTCCTGCCCGTGCGACTCGGCCTTCAGCTTTATCGAGTCCGCCTCCAGCCCCGGTGCGCGCACGTCTTTCAGTTCACCGCTGATCGACACCTCCAGCCCCTCCCAGAACGGCTTCGATTTCTGAGGCTTTGCTTCAGGGGCGGGAAGGTCTGCCGACTTCTCCGCGGGCGCGGGCGCGGTGGCCGCGGAGGAGGGGCCGCTGGCCGCCAGGATGGACGCGGGCGAC
>JBGSYE010000027.1:0-2529 GCA_041751075.1 Chthoniobacteraceae bacterium | reverse complement strand
CTCAGCATCGCCGTGCCTGCCATTCTGTGGGCCGGCGTGCAGGTGTGGTTGCGACGGCATCCGGTGGAATGATCACCAATCCTTCGCGCGCAACTTCTTCACCGCGCCGCGTTTCTTTTTCGAGTCGAGGATGCGCTGCTTCACACCCCACGGGCGCTTCGCGTTCTGTCGTCGCTTCTTCTCCCGCTCGGAGCGGAGGGCCGCGCGCTCTTCGTCGCGGCGGCGCTGGATGCCGGCCAGCAGTCGCTCCCAGGCGAGCTGACGATTCATCGACTGCGAGCGCGTGTCCTGCACCGTCACCGCCGCGCCGCTCGGCGTGTGGCGCAGCGTCACGGCGGTCGAGACCTTGTTCACATTCTGCCCGCCTGGACCGGAACTCCGCGCGAAGCTTTCCACAAAATCCGCCGCCTCGAGCCGGAGCGCGGCGAGACGCTCGGCGATGGCAGTGGGCGCGGAAGCCACGATCTACACTTCCACACGAGCTGGCATTTTCGGACAGAGAGCGGAGGTCGCGGCCGCTTTCGCCGGCGTCGAGGCGAGGAAGAAACGCAGTCGCCCGTCGCGCTCGCAGATCCAAACTTCCCTGGCCCCCGCCTCGAAATAAAGTCGGCGCTTTTCCTCGATCTCATTGCGGGTATTCGATGGCGAGAGCACTTCGACACAAATCTCGGGCGCGCTGGACAAGGGCGCACGGGTGACGGCTTCGCGCTGACGCCGACGCGAGATCCAGACAGTATCAGGCACTTTGACTCCGTCGCTCGTAGAGACGGGGCATTCGACGAGGACTTTCCCCGGTGGCGCGTGATCTCTGAGAAGAAATGCGACATCAGCTTGCTTGCTGCCGTGCCAGGGTTCGTTGGGCGGATTCATGATCACTTGTCCGAAACGGTCGGTTTCAATTTTCCCGTCGATATCCGCCCAGAAGGGATCGGCGCACAGCTCCTCCCAGCGGCGGATATTGAAGGCCGTTTGATCCTTGATCACCGGCAGTTCGCGTAGGGCGCTCATGGTGCGGCATCGTCTCACGTCGCGCCGGAGCTCGCAAGGCTCCGTGCGCCGGACAAACCCCTTGCCTCGCGCTCTCCCGGTGCGCGATAGTTCGCGCCCCATTTTATGCAGCAAATCGGCGTCGGAATCGCAGGTCTCGGCAACGTCGGCGCAGGTGTCTTCAAGCACCTGACGCTCAATCGCGCGCTGCTGCGGGAACGCCTCGGGACTGAGCTGACGGTGCGCAAAGTCGCCGTCCGCGACACGGCCCGGGCCCGTGATGTAGCGGTGCCTTCGACGATGCTCACGAGCCGCTGGCAGGACGTGCTCGACGATCCGACGGTGCAGATCGTGGTCGAACTCATGGGGGGACTCACCGACGCGCGCGACTTCATCCTCGGCGCGATCGAGCGGGGAAAGATGGTCGTCACCGGCAACAAGGCGCTGCTCGCCGAGCACGGGAAGGAAATCTTCGACGCCGCGACGAGGCAGAAGGTGCCAGTCTTTTTTGAAGCGGCGGTCGCGGGTGGCATCCCGATCATCAAAGCCATTCGCGAGGGCTTCATTGCGAATCACATCACCTCCATCCACGGGATCATCAACGGCACGAGCAATTACATCCTGACGCGGATGACCGAGGCCGGGTTGAGCTTCGAGGCCGCGCTCGCCGAGGCGCAGGCCGCGGGCTATGCCGAGGCCGACCCCACGCTGGACGTGAATGGCTGGGACGCCGCGCACAAGGCCGTGATCCTCGCTTCGCTCGCCTACGGGACGTGGATCTCGTGCGGACAAATCTACGTCGAAGGCATCGAGAAGATTCGCGCGAGCGACATCGCCTTTGCCGACGAGCTCGGCTACCGCGTGAAGTTACTCGGCATCATCAAGGCCGATACGGATGGGCAAATCGAGGTGCGCGTGCATCCCACGCTCATCAAAAAATCACACGTGCTCGCCTCGGTGAATGGCGTGTTCAACGCGCTCGCCGTGCATGGCGATGTCGTCGGCGACACGCTCTTCTACGGCCGCGGCGCCGGCCAGGATCCGACCGCGAGCGCGGTGATCTCCGATCTCGCCGAGGCCGCGCTGGCGCTGCAATCGCCGCGTCGCGATTGCGGTTTCATGCCGCACGGGCTCTACGGCCAGTGCAAGCCGCTCGACGACATTACGACGCAGTATTACCTGCGCATCTCGGTGGAAGATCGGCCCGGCGTGCTCGCGCAGGTGGCCGGCATCCTGGGTGAACTGAGCATCGGCATCTCCTCGATGATCCAGCCCGAGTCGGAAGAAGGTGAAGACGCGTCGCTCGTCCTCATGGTCCACGACGCGACCCACGGCCAGATGCGCAGCGCGCTCGATCGGATCAATGCTTTGAGTTGCGTGAAAAAGCCGGCGCAGATGCTGCGGGTGGAGAATTTCTCATGACGCAAAGCTCTGGCGCTACCCGGCTCCACGCTTGCCGCCACGGCATTCGACTCTTACCCTCTGCTCATGACTCCCGAAGCAATCCGTGAACATTTGAACACCGCGCCGTTCGTACCGTTC
>JBGSYE010000026.1:0-3707 GCA_041751075.1 Chthoniobacteraceae bacterium | reverse complement strand
CCGAGCTTGAGCAGCGTGCGATACGCGTCGATCGCCGCGGGCCGCTGGCCCGTGGCCTCGTGCGCCTCGGCTTCGAGACGATGGGGCTCGGGGCGCAAAGGATCCACGGCGCGATAGCGCGCGGCGTAGTCGAGCACGGCGGGCCAGTCCTGCCGCGCGGCGGCGAGCTCCATGAGCCGCTGAAAAGCATCGGTCGCGTCGGCGGCGAGATCGGCCAGGCGCACCAGCACCGTGGTCTCCGCCTCCGTCTCACCGAGCTCGCGATGCGCGCGGGCAAGCATCGAGTAGGCGCTTTCGGCGTCGTGCTGATTTGGATACAGCTCGACGAGCTTCTTCAACGGCGCCTTCGCGGCTTCCCATTGCCCGGCATCGAGCAAGCGATCGGCTTGCGCGATCAGTGCCTCAAAGTTGTTCGGGTTCTCCCCGATGAACTTCTCCACCGCCGCCTCGCTCGCGACCTCGCGGCGCGTCGGTTTCGTCCAGTCAAGCTTGGGCCCGACTTTGCGGGCGATCGCCTGCGCGTGCGCGGCAAAGTCTGCATTGAGCTTCTCCATCGGCGCAAAGTGCGTCGTGAGCGCGGCATTGATCGAAATCCCACGCCCGAGATCGGCGAGGAGCCGCTTCATCTTCTCGATCCCCCACTGCTTCGTCAGCCACTCCACGACCAGTGACGACTGGTAGTACGCAAAGCCGAGATGCATCGGCGTCTTCGGATGGAGAAAGGCGCCGCTGAGTTCGCTGACTGGCGTCAGATCCTCGCCGAGGATCATCGCCCGATACCGTGGCTTCATCTGCTCGCCCCACGAGCCGCGCGCCTGGCGCTCCTCGAAGACGCTGATGCCTTCGCTGAGCCAGCGCGGCATCTTGTTCTTCGTCGCGGTGAGCGTCACGACGTGACAGAACTCGTGCCACAGGACCGCCTCCCAGCTCGATGGCGATCCGGGGCGCGCCGCGGGCGAATTGGCGGTGATGACGCGGCCGAAACACACGCCGAGATACCCCGCACCGCCGGGCAGTCCAAAGGTGCGGATCGCGAAGTCTTTCTGGTCGGGGAAAATTTCGACGATTGTTTTGTCGCGCAGGGTGATGCCGTATTTTTCCGTCAGGGCCGCATGAGCGCGCTCCAGCAGCGCGAGCACGTCGGCTCCGTAAATGTCCGCCTCGCGCGGGTCCATCTTCACGAGGAAATGCGCGCTCTCCAGCGTGCGGAAATGCGCGATCGCGTCGCGCAGGGTGACGAGATTGTAAGCGACCACGTCGTAGGGATCGGCCTCATGCACCTCTTCCGCGAGCTTCCACGCCTCGTCGTCCTGTCCACCGAGCCGGAGCAGATCGTTCGCGAGCTGCCCCTTTGCCGGCAGGAAGCCGGGGTCGAAACGCAGCGCCTCGCGTTGCAGCGCCGCGCCCTCTGCGAAGCGGTACTTCTGCGAGAGCTTGCGACCGATCAGATGCGGCACGCCGGGGTTCGTCTTCCACATCTTGAAAGCCGCGGTGCGGGCCGTTTTCTCCGCCTGATCGTTGGCCCGCAGATTTGCGAGCACTGCGCGATAGGCGTGCGCCTCGGCGAGATTCGGATTCACCTTCAGCGCAGCGGTGAGCGCCTCCGCCGCTTCCTCATAGTGCTCGGAATCGATGTGCTGATCGGCGAGCAGCAGATGCGCGCCGGTGTGGTTCGGATTGTACTCCAGAGCCTTTTCGATGGCTTCGGCGGCCGCTTCGGAATCGCTCGGCGCGTAAGCCCGCGCCAGCCCGAACCAGACATCCGGATCATTGGGAAATTTCCTCGCCGCGGCCTGAAAGGATTTCGCCGCGAGCGCGAAGTCGTTCTTTTCCAAAGCCAGCTCACCATTCGCGAGATACGCGTCCCGGAAATCCGGCGCCTCCTTTTTCACCGGATCGAAGAACAGCTCGATGACGCGCTTCGGATCGCCGCCCACCATCAACGCCACCCGGCCGAGCGAGACGCGCTCCGCGGGCTGGCGATAAGCCCACTGGCGGGTGCCGCCGAGCCGATCCATCTCCGCGAGCAGCGTGCGCGCATCCTCCACGCCGCCGGTGTCGAGCAGCGCACGATGCAAGGCCAGGCCGATGGAGAGATCGCCCGGGTGCTCGGCATAGGCCTGGGTGAGCGCTTCCCGCGCCTCCGGGTAGCGGCCGACCGCACTCAACGCCCGACCGAGCAGCAGCGGCCACTCCGCCGCGTCCGCATGCTCGCGCATCCCTTCGCGCGCCGCGGCGATCGCCTCGGGATAGGAGCCGCCGATGAAGAGCTTGCGGGCGGCTTCGAGGTCCGCGGCGCGCAACGGGAGCGCGACGAAGAGGAGCGCGGCGATCATCAAGAACGGACGATGCATGGCGCGCAATCTCACGGCACTCGCTGCCTGAGTCGAGTGCTCTTCTACACTTGCCGCTCCCGCGGCGCGGCACCTAGGTTGCGCGCCTCATGTCCAGCCAGCTTGGCCACGCTTTCCGCATCTCGACCTGGGGCGAATCCCACGGTGGAGGCGTCGGCGTGGTCATCGACGGCTGCCCGCCGCGCGTGGAGTTGAGCGAGGTGGATATTCAAAAGGATCTCGACCGGCGCCGCCCGGGCCAGAGCGAAATCGTGACGCCGCGCGACGAGGCGGATGCGTGCCGGATTCTCTCCGGTGTCTTTGAAGGCCGCACGCTCGGCACGCCGCTCTGCATCGCGGTGATGAATAAGGACGCGCGCCCCGAATCGTACAAAGAGATGGAGACCGCGTTCCGCCCATCGCACGCGGATTACACCTATCAGGCGAAATACGGGATCCGGAACTGGCAGGGTGGCGGACGCGCCTCGGCGCGCGAGACCATCGGCCGAGTCGCCGCGGCGGCAGTCGCGAAGCAGGTGCTGGCGACGCTCGCTCCCGAGCTCGAGATCGTGGCCTACGTGAAGACGATCCATGAGCTGGTGGCGGAGGTGAATCCAGAGACGGTGCGTTTCGAGGACGTCGAGGCGAATATCGTGCGCTGCCCCGATGCGGCGATGGCCGTGAAGATGATCGACTTCATCAAGCAGGTGCGCGGCGAAGGCGACAGCGTCGGCGGCACCATCGAATGCGCGATCCGCGGGGTGCCGCCGGGACTCGGCGAGCCGGTCTTCGACAAGCTCGAGGCGGAGCTCGCGAAAGCCATGATGTCGCTCCCGGCGACGAAGGGCTTCGAGATCGGCAGCGGTTTTGCGGGAACGAAGCTCAAGGGCTCCGAACACAACGACGCCTTCGCGATGGAGGCCGGCAAAGTGCGCACGACCACCAATCGCAGCGGCGGAATCCAGGGCGGCATCAGCAATGGCGAAGCGATCTTCTTCCGCGTCGCCTTCAAGCCGACGGCGACGATCTTCAAGCCGCAGCAGACGGTGACGGTCGGCGGAGAAGACACCGAGCTCCAGGCCCGCGGCCGACACGATCCCTGCGTGCTCCCGCGCGCCGTGCCGATGGTGGAGGCGATGGCCGCGCTGATCCTCTGCGACCACGCCCTGCGTCAGCGCGGCCAGTGTGGCGCGGACTTGCAGTCCGCCCAGGCGTAGGGATCGCAGACAAAATGTCTGCGTCCCTCTGGCTCCCCGCCGCTCTCATCGTCGCGCTGAAGACGTGGCACGGCTGGAAACTCGGCGTCGTGCGGCAGGCGATCGGCCTCGCCGCGCTCGCCCTCGGCGTCGGCGCGGCACTCGTCGGCGGCCCGAT
>JBGSYE010000025.1:0-9876 GCA_041751075.1 Chthoniobacteraceae bacterium | reverse complement strand
GCATTGCCGACCCGGCCCTTGAAGGTGTCCGTTTGCAGAAACTCCTTCAGCGAACTCACGCCGTTTTCTTCGACCAGAATCGTCGATTCCGGATGAGCTTCGCGAATGTAGATCATCAGAAACTCGGCCTTGTCGGCGTATTTCTTGTGCAGATCGAAGGTCTCGACCACGGACTTGCGAAACGGACCGCAGGTGATGCTGCCGAAGACCAGGACCACCGGTTTCTTTCCTTTGAATTGCGCCAGCGTTACCGCCTCGCCTCCGCCGGAAGGTTGCAATGAAAAGCCGGGCGCGACGTCACCGATTTTCAGCGGCGAATCGACCCGCTCGGCCATCGCCGGCGGGGCGTAATACTCGCCATTGGGTCTGGCCCGGCCGCGTTGCGCGGCGGAGGCGTTACCCCGCGGTTTGAGAAAGGCATCCTGTTCGGCGCGCGTCACCACGCCGTCGTGATCGGCGTCCAATCGTTCAAACCGGCCGGGAGCCTGCTGGTCCAGTTCGTCTTTGGTTAGCTTGCCGTCGTTGTTCTTGTCCCACTGTTTGAAGCGGTCGTTGCTTTCCTGCCCATGGAGGCTGGCGCTGATGGACACCAGCAGTGCAGTGCAGATCAAGGCATGTGATTTTCGCGTCGTTTTCATTTTTGTGGCGGGGGTTGGAATCGGGGAGGACAATTTGTCTGTCGCTTTATCGTTTCTGCGAGCAGCCGTTCGATCCCGGCGGCGTCGCACGACAGCAACGGCGTGACGACGGGCGGGATGATGCCGCGAATTTTGAGGGTCATTTGTAAGGAAGGTGCAAGAGGTCTCAGCCACGTCGTGTCAGCTTCCCGCCGGGGCCTCCGCGGCGATGCGGCGGTAGATTTCTTTGGCGGCGTCGAAGGCGCGCTTCGCCTCGGCGCGCTCGGCGACGGCGATTTTTTTTTCGCGCACGCGCCAGAGCTGGTCAATGCAGGCGATGCCCCAGAGCGCGCTGCGGCGCGAGGCGCGGATGGGCTGGCCGGCGATGATGACGTTGACGGGATTGGTGTGCAGTTGCGGGAAATGCCGCAGCGCCACCCAACTGCTGCGCGTGATCTCGACGGTGAAGGCCACGTCGTGCAGTTGATCGTCCGCCGGCACTTCGCGCGTGGCGGCGACGAGGCCGTTGACGATCAGCTCGACCTTGCGCTTGCCGCTGGCGAAAGGCTTCGCGCCGGTGGTGTCGTGAAAATGCACGGTGTCGCCGACGAGCCGCTGGCCGCCGACAGGCACCGCGCCGCCGTAGGCGATCTCAAGTGGCGTTTCGGAGCTGAAGGCAACGTTCGCCCGCATCGTCACGCGACCCGGCTGCGCGAGGCGCACCTCCTCGCCCGCCGCTTTGCCTTCGACGGTGAAGCCCGGCGCGTGCGCATAGCCATCGCTCACATAGCTCTGGCCGCGCGCGAGTCCCGCGCACCATTGCGCAAAGTCGAGTTTCTCGACGCGGCCGAGCTGCACATAGGTGCGGCCCTGGCCGACGCGGGTGCCGCTCATGCACGGGTAGTCGGTCTCGCCCGCGACCTTCAGCGGGAAGCCGCAGTTCATGAGGTGATACCAGCAGTTCCACTCGAGCACCCGCGGGGTATCCATCGCGCTGATGAAATCACACGCGCCGTGGGCCACGCTGACGAAGATTTCGTGGCCGCCGGAATCGGGGATGGCGACGTTGGGCAGCAGGTCGATCACGCGCTCGTGACTCGAAGTCAGCTCCGCCTCGTTGATGCCGCCGTCATGGTCCGCGTCGATTTTTTCAAACGGCTCCGGCGTGACCGTGCCCGCGATTTCATCGGGTGTGAGCCGCGCGTCCTTGTTGGCGTCGTGCAGTCCCATCATGCGTTTCGCCGCCACCTTGGAGGTCACCTGCATGCCGCTGCCGGAGTGCGGATAGCCGGTGAAGCCGCCCTGCGCCTTGGTCCAGCGCAGCGCGGGCGTGGTCCAGGTCGGCCAGCCTTTCGTGCCATCGGCACCTGGATAGGCGAGGTCGCGCAGGTTCAGCAGGCACACATGGCCGAGCGCGGCAGAGCCAAAGCCGCTCACCTCCATGTCGTAGCGCAGCACCGTGAGCGGCTCGCTCACCGGATGCGCGGGGCCGCCGAAAAACGGGCGCTGATGCTCGAAGCCGTAGCCCCAGGTGAGCACGCAGCCAACGTTCAGCCCCTCGCCCTTCACCTGCGCAAACATGTGCTCCGGCTGCATCCCGACATCAGGCGAGGTGTAGTGCGCGCAGCCGGCGGCGTGGATGTGATGATCGCCGCTATAGTAGCCGTGCGCCGCCGCGTCGAACCAGCGTTCGAGCTTCACCGCGAGCGCCGATTCTTTCGCCGCCGGGATCGTCACCTGCCGCCGCAGCGTGCGGTATTCCGGCCCGCGGGAGGACTCCATCGTGAACACGCCCGGCGGCAGCAGCACCGTGCCGCCATCCGCGCGGTAGATGTGTTTTTGGAAAAAGAAATCCGGCGCGAGTCGGCGCGCCTGCGGTGGGAAGACGTGGCCGCGTGAGTCGGAGAAAGTCAGCCGCGCCGTCGTGGGCTGGCCGTCGGAGTCCTTCACGTCGAGCTTCACCCTCACCGCCGGGCGCACCTCGAGCAGCACCGGCACTTCCGCACGAAAGCCGAGATCCTGCGTGCCCTGTCCGATGTCAAAGGCCAGCACCGCCTCGCGCTTGCCCGCCTCGCTGCTGTAGAGGAGCGCGATGGCGTATTCCACTTCGAGGCCGCTGAGCTGCGCCGTCATCGGCGGCGCCTCGAACATCGCGAGTTCGAGGAAGCGATCCTCCCCGCGCGTGTTTTCGTTCTCGCGCAGGCGGGTCTGCCGCTGGCGCTCCATCGTGCTCTTCGCCACGCCCCCATACGGCGGCCCGGCCTGCGCGCTCGTGATGCGCAGACGCGCCATGCTCACGGCATGATTGATCACCTTGATGAGCACCGGCGTGTAGCCCGCCTGCTCCACCACCGCCTGCGCCGGGCCGCGCACCGCGCTCACGCGGAACTCAGGATTGATGCTCACGACGGAGAGCACTTGCGGATCGAGCGCCGTCTGCACCCCGGCGGCATCGCGCGCGGTGATGGCGCTCTGCAACTTCCCGCGCACCTCCTCCGCCAGCGGAGCGCCGAGAAAGTCGAGCGCCTGCACGAGCCGCTGCGCATTCGCCGCGAGCGGCTGGCCCTCGACCTCGATCACCGGCAGTGGGTCGGCAGCGCACGCCAGCGAGGCCAGGAAGAGGATGGAGGAGAGCGGAAGTTTCATCGGGTTCATCGGATCGGCGCCGCGGTCCACACGCGCACGTCGTCAAAGAGCACGTCCCCGCCGCTGACGCCAAAATGAAAATGGCTTTTGGTGAGATGCGCGAGGCCGGGAGATTTCAAGTAGCCGATGGGCTTTTCATCGAGGCTCACGCGCATTTGGTCGCCGGCCAGTTCCATGGTGAGCCCATACCAGCGCTGCGGCTCGAGCGGCGTCAGAAACGCGGCGACGAGACAGACAAGCGCGGTTTGAATCTCCATGAGTTTTCCTTTCGGGTAGTGGGTGGTCGTGCTTGAGCGCTGGGCGGGTTTCAGCGGGTTGATGTCGTGACGAGCTTTCCGTTTTGGATCGTTTTCTTGCGCGTGGTCACACGCTTGCCGTCGATCAGGTCGAAATAGGTGTATTCAGGAAGCTCGCCACTCCAGTCGATGGTGAGGCCGCTGTGCCCGTCGGTGATGTCCAGGATTCGATTGTTGCACGTCACATACGGACTTTGGCAGATCGGCCAGGCGGCGAAGTCGAGTGCCGTGCCGTTGATTGAAGCCTTGGGCCGCCAGGTGGCGCTGGCGTTGGGCACAGGTTGATGTTGAAGGTGCAGCGTGTCTCCGCGAGTCGAGGTGAAGGTGACTTCCTTGTTACTCTCGAGCTTCGTCAGATCGAGTGCGGATGCGGCGGCGCGCGTTTGAAATTTCTCAAACGATCCGAACTCGGCGCGATCACCCACTTCGATGGCGAATCCCGTCAAGTGACCCACGGCGGGAAGCTCGAGGCGGACATAGCCTTCCTTGACCGTCGGCTTCCACGCGGCTCCAGCACGCAGGGGACGCAGGGCGATATACACATCCTCTTCGCGGAAGAAAAAGACTCCGCCGACTTGCAGGCGTTCATCTATTGATTTCGGCACATAGATGAACACCGACTGATTCACCGTCGGCGTCCTGCCGCCCTGGATGGCCGCGCCCCGATCATTGAAATGCGTCGCGGAATACGGATCGGTTGCGGGTATGTCATACAAGAGCACGGCCGCATTCTCCCAATGGACCGATTGGCAAAACGGACTGACTCCCATCCAGTCCTCGCCGTCCAACTTCGGCGCGGACGCCTTCCCTTCGCGATCTGCCCGCCCGCTTTGCGCCCCGCCGGTGAACCAATACGGATGCTGCGCCATGAGATAGTTGCGTTCGTCTTTTGATTTCCATGACACCGCGAAGGGCTGGGTGAAACGCAGACTGATATCCTCGGTGAAGTAACCCGTGCCGATGGCATAGTCGCGGGTGGCGTAGGTGCTGCGCAGTTGCGGAGCGGTCCCCTGACGAATCTCGCGCGCCTGCCAGGTCATGAAGGGCGACGCGATCCGCTTCGCGCCGATGTTGCGAATCACGGGATCAGGCATGTAGGGCGACATCGCGTGCAGCACGCCCGCCATTCCTTCCGGTTGCAGCGGCTTATATTTCTCGGACGGGAATTTCGCTCCCGGCTCGTCAGGCGTCAGTCCGCCGCCGAAGTAGAGCCAGGCGGCCCATGCCGTTTGCGTGCGGGCATAGTTGAGCTGGTAGGAATCCTCCATGTAGCCATTGGCGCGTTGGAACGGCGGAGTGATGAGCCCGTGATTGTAGTTCAGCGCGAGGTCGGCAAACATCCAGTCGAGCACCGCCGCAGCCATCAGACGGGTGGCGTCGTCCTTGGCGAACTCCGCCACATTCAGCCAGGGACCGGTATTAACGGCATGGTAGGTCGGCGAAAGGAATTCATTCATTGACTTGGCGTAAATCTCCCGGCCATAGCTGCGCAGGTAGTCCCGGCATCGCTCTGCCACTTCCCGGCCGCTCAGTCCGCCGGCGAACCGGTCATCGGGAAACTGCTCGCCGAAGAGGTATCCCGCCGATCGTTTCATGGCGATGTGGTTCTCCGTTCCGCCCGTCAGGTAGTTTTCATAGCTGGCGACTTCCTTGCGGAGATCGCCGGCGACTTTCGGTGAAAGCAACGATCCAAACTGACACCAGATCCGCGCCAACGCGCTTTTGCCGAAAAAGTCGGCGCGATTGCGCTCGACCATACCTTGCGGGATGAAGTCCAAGGCCGCCCGGTCCGTGGGATCGATCTTCAAGCGCGCCAGGACGACCGGGAACATGTGCTTGGTCCCCCGGCGATTAAATTCATCCGCCGCACCCGCCTCGATCACCATCCGCCTGCGGCGCTCAACGGTCTCCGCGGAAACTTGCTTGATCAGCGCCGGATCATTCCACGCATCAAATTTTAGGGCCGGGTCCACCTTTGCCACCTCATGTCCCAGCGCACTGTCCGCCATCGACGACCCGCTCTTAACATCTTTTGGCACCGGCAGAGTCGGCCGCTTGCGCGGTGTGCCGGCGGTTCGCGCCTCGCCCATTCCCGCCATTTCCTCGCGCGTCAGCACGCCGTCACGATCGGCATCCAGACGCTCGAAGCGGCTGCGCATCGGCTCGGGCATTTCCTCCTTGGTGAGCTTCCCATCCTTGTTCGTGTCCATCCTCCGGAATGGATCGCGTTGCGCCTGCGCTTGTAAAGTCACTGGCGCGATCAACGCTAGCCATGCGAATGCGACGATCGAGAGTGTTCGTTTCATGTCTTTTTTTCGTTGGATTAATTTTGGAAGCGCTTCTCGTTTCACCTCGCCCACAAGACGCGATAAAACTGGCTCGGGACGCCCGGCACGCTGTGCATAAACGTGAATGGCCCATATTGGTTGTGCAGCGATGTCCAGTCCGCCAAACCTGTTGAGACTTGAACGGTGTAGTTGAGATTTTCCGGCCCGTTGACGTCGAATTGAAACACATCACCGCTCAAGGTCAGATTGCTCAACGTCACCACGGCGGAGGGCGATGGGCGCATGACGGCGGTCTTAAACGCCTCCACTCCGGCCTCCGTGGTCAGGACGTTGTGCCCTGTGCCCGGCACGATTACCGGCGTCGTGATGAAAGGCGAAGTGGGCGACGCATCCTTCAAGCGATTGTAGTACCCCTCGAAGACAGGGATCATCCCGGTGCCGCCATTGGCCCGCGAGTCGTTTTCGCCGAGGATGAAGTCGATGCGCGTGGCGGGGTGGACGTAGTCGCTGCCTCCGGTGCCGACGCTGGCCGCATCCCATCGCGCTTTCCAAAGGGGACTCGTGTCCCGGTTGAGCGCTGGGCCATTGTTAAAGATACCAAAGCCCAGGTCGAAGTTATTCATCGTGCCGTCATCCTGCCAATACTCGCTTCCCGGCCCGGTCATCGGCGCGAGAATGGACCGTGCCATGTCGGAGTGCGGCGGCCCGCCGGTGGGAATGAGCACATCGACAATGGAGTCGAGCCCGTAGTGGCTCAGTGCGTAGGATACCTGCGAGGAGCCGCCGCTGTTCCCTGTGAGGCAGAAGCCGGCTTCACCGGGTCCATTCGTCCCCCTGTCGAACTGCGGATAAATGTTGTCGTGGATATACCGGATGATCGTGGCCGGTTGGCAGGCGAGCCGCGCGACTCCGGGCAGCGCGGGGTCATTGCGCTTGGCGTGATGCCAGGTCGCGGCCCACCGCACCTGCACGATGGCAAAACCCTGATCCCGCAGCCACTGCGTGAGATCCACCAACAGCGTCTGACCCGCGCTGCGGTTCCACCAGGTCGTGCCCGATCCGCCCGTGAAACACATCACCAGCCCGCGCTCTGAGCCAGCGGGCACGTTGGGCCGCGCGAGCGAATAGTAGCCGTAGGCCGGATAAGTATCGATCACCTCATCCATGTTGATCACTTGAAACGGCACCGGTGTTTCATAGGGCGCGGGCGGCGGAGCGGGATCGGCCGCCAAGCCGACGGGATTGATGACGATCTCCCCAAGATTAAACGACGTCTGCGCCTCGAGAGACGCGGCTCCCACGACCAGCAGCAGGAAGGCGCCGAACAGCGGAGGAACGCTCGCGGCTCTCCGGCGGCCCGGTTGAGACGCGGACAGATTTGCCCAATCCTTCTGTGGATGCATTGAGTGGTTCATGATCGTGCGGGTGTTGGCTCTGAATTACTGATCGGAAGTTTGCTTCCGGGTGTCGGGCGCGGGCTTGTTCGGCGACTCCTCGATCGGCGAGGGCTGCGTGGGCAGATGCTTTTTGAAAAAGGCCGCGCAATCCGCGAAGCATTGCGGCGAGGAGAAGCAGGGTAAGGGGTTTGATGGGGCGGAGTGCGCTGGGATCGATGGCAACTGCTTCGTTCGTTCACTGGCTTGCTTTGAGGCGGATGAATCCTTGCGGGGCGGCGCCCCAGTCGAAGACGGCTTCAACGAGCTCGGCGATGCCGTCGCCGTCCACGTCGGGATTCACGATGGTCAGCGCGAGGGGTTCGTCGTTCCAGATGAAGAGGTCCCGGGAGCTTTGGAGACCGTAGCTCACGCCGTTTGCCTCGCGGTTGCGGCGGAAGACGACGGTCACGAAGTTGGCGTCGCCGCTCGCGCTCAGCGTCGTGTCGAAAAGATCGCCCATCGTTGCGGTGGCATTCGGGTTCAGCCGGGCGGCGAATTTGAGGAGGTTCGGGATGCCGTCGTCGGCCGGCGTGGCGAGCGGCAGGGCGGCGCTGCCGGTGAGCGACCACGTCGCGGCCCAAGTGGCAAAAGACTGACCGGGGTGGATGATCCCGGCGCGCTCCAGTCGCAGCTCGAGTTCGTTCAAACGGGCGCGCACATTGGCGATCATCGCGGCTTCCTGCGCGTCGTAAGTGGCATCGATCGTAGCGCTCGCACCGACCGTGAGGCTGGCCTGGCGCCTGCCGAGATCGCGCACCCCTTGCTCGATCGTTTTCGTCCCGCCGAGGTTGCGCCAGAGGTTGGTTAGCGCGGGGGACTGGTAGTAATTGAGCGCGTGGATCAGCGCGCCGTCGTCGGTCACGATGGGATAGTCGCCGCCGCGGAAATAAACGCCGGATTCAAGGAAGACCTGGATCGGATCATTGATCGAGCCGCCGGTGACTTCGAGACCGACGTTCTGCCGGACGCCGCTGGTGGCGGCTTGCAATTCGGTGGCGCGCAGCGTGACGCGTTGCACGCGGCGATTGGCCGCGCGCGCGATGCGCACGTCGGAGCCGGACGTCCCCATGCTGTCGATCACGATGTCTGTGCCCGCTTCGATCAGAAACGCGGCGCCGCCATTGCCGATGGCCTCGATCAATCCGCCCAGGAAACGAATCTGCGAACATTGATTGCCGCTCGCATTGAGGGAGACGCCGGACTGCAAGATGCGCACGCCGTGCTGGCCTGCGCCGGAGAAGATGCAGTCGTAGAATCCCAGCGCGCTCGCGCTGAAATCAATCGTGACATTCACATTTGCCGATTGGGCGACGTGCAGCGCGAAGAAACGGCTGCGCTGCGCTTCCTCGATCTTCAATCCCACGTCGGCGGCGTTGAGCACCTTGATGCGTTCGAGCGTGCGGCCTTGCTGATGGCCGACATAGACAGGGTTCGCCGCGTTGCTGTTTCCGTTGATGAAAAAGTGCCCCGACTTTCCGCCTTGCGGCACGGTGGCGTGCGCCTCGCGGTCGCCGAAGGCGATGCAAGCGGCGCTGGCGGTGCAGGTGATCGTGGTGGCCGTCATGCCGGCGCCGAGGAGGTCCACTTTGTCCGGCACCGTAGCGCGTCCGGCGAGCCGGAATCTTCCCGCGGGAAAGCGCACGACTCCGCCGCCGTTGGCTCCCGCAAAGTTTAACGCCGCCTGAATCCCCGCAGTGTCATCGACGAGATCGTTGGCCACCGCGCCGAAGTCGGTGACTTTCACGTCCACCGCCGCCGAGGCCGTGAGGACGAGCGCGATAAGAATAAGTGTGGCGTGGAAAAGAATCCCAACGGGGTTGCGCATCCCAGCTTTCGAGCACGCTCTGTCTTGCGCCGGAGGCGCATCGGAAATTAGCCGGTGGTGAAGCGAGGAACGAGCGGAACCACCGGACTCGCAACAAAAATAGAATCCGCCCCGGAGGGGCGCTGGAACCCCGCGCGCGTTCGCCATTCCATCGCCCCTCCGGGGCGGGATCGTTCTTTTCCGAGATCCGGTGGTTCTCGCTCGCGGACTCGCTTCACCACCGGCTAATTTCCTCAGCGCCTCCGACGCAAGGAATTCAATTTCGCGGTTCATGGCAGCAGGCCCGCGTTTTTCAAGCGCGCCTCCATTTCGATGAGCCGGTCGCGCAGATTTTGGAGCACGCCTGCTTCCGCAGTTCCGTAGATGGAATCCACGGTGTTGGCGCTGGCCGGAGTGATCGGCGGCTGGCGTTTGCCCAAGTCGCGCACGACTTGATTGACCGCTTTCGTGCCGCCGACATTGCGGTAGAAATTTGGCACCTCGGGCGCCCGGACATAATCGGTGGCGTGAACGAGCGCGCCGTCGTCGGTCTCGATGGCGTAAGCGCCGGATACAAAATGCACGCCCGATTCCAGAAACACCTGGATGGGATCGGCGGTGGAGCCGCCCTTCACCTCGAGCCCGAGTCCATTCGTGGCTGCTTGAATATCGAGATGGCGCAGGCTGACCCGCTGCACCTGCTGCCCGGCGAGGCGCGAGATTCTCATTCCCGCTCCGGAAAGCCGCATCCCATCGAACAATAAATCCGTGCCGGCCTCGATCCGAATG